>NZ_JAVKBY010000238.1:0-34980 GCF_040222985.1 Coleofasciculus sp. F4-SAH-05 | reverse complement strand
ATATGAAGGGCAAAAGGATAAGCTGAAATCTGTCCCCAACTGGCAAGAACGGATAAGGCAATTTGTAGATGAACTGATATCTGAGCAAAATGCATAGACTTGCTCAGATATGCATAGATATTAGGTTGCAGCTACTAGCCCCCTGTCAGGACTTTAAACAGTTCAAACCCATCTTTAAAAAAGTGCAACAGGACTTAGAAACTGGGGCTAGAGAAACCCTGAAATATCGGGATGATGCCACGGTCAATCAGGGGGATTTCTTTATTCTGGATGGGCAAAAGTTGATCGTTGCCGATCTAGGTGAACCGTTTATCAGCGATTATGGTAAGCCAGACCGCAGGTTAAGAGTCATTTACGACAATGGGACAGAGAGTAATTTATTGCTGCGATCGCTCCAACGGGCATTAAATAAAGACAAAACCAGTCGTCGCATCACCAACCCTGATTTTAGTTCCCTGCCCCTGTTTGCCCAAACCGAAGCCGAAGACGATATCACAACGGGCTACATCTATGTGCTGAGAAGCAAATCCGACGATCCCTTCATTGTTCAGAATTATGAGTTAGTCCACAAAATTGGTGTCACGGTCGGTGATGTCAAAAAACGAATTGCCAACGCGAAAAAAGACCCAACCTACCTACTCGCAGAGGTGGAAATCGTCGCTACCTTCAAACTGGCTAATATCAACCCGAAGAAACTGGAAGCACTCCTGCACAAGTTTTTCGATAATGTTCGTTTAGATGTGGAATTGCGCGATCGCTTTGGCATTCCCGTACAGCCGAGAGAGTGGTTTCTCGTGCCATTAGAAGCGATTGAAGAAGTCATTGCCAAAATCAAGGCAGGAACAATCGATCAATTTCGCTACGATCCAGAAACCGCAAGTCTCACGCGATCGTAATACCATCCAAAGAGAACAGCTTCACGAAGACGGTTTAATCTAAACCGCGACTCTCCTTACATAATCTTTATATAATTTTGGATTTTCATGAAACCGCTTTATATTGAAGCAGTGGGGCAGCAGATTGAGAGTATAGAACAATTCAAAAAAGGCTTGCTGCAAAAAATGTTTGTTTAGCTTGTTAAAATCAAACCAAATAACCCAGAACTAAACTACCCCCAAGCAGCGACAAACTTAGGAGGTCACGAAACCATGATTGCAGCCCCAGAAAAATTCCCCACCCTAACCCCTGAAGAATACTTCACTTGGGAAGAACAGCAACTAGAAAAACACGAGCTGATCGACGGTCAAGTTTATGCCATGAGTGGCGGTAGTGTTAATCATGGTCGCCTTGCCATTAGACTTACAGCCATGTTTGATAATCACCTAGAAAATAGCAGTTGCATCACGGGCAATTCTGACATCAAAATTAATATTCTTGAGACTAATAACTACACCTACCCCGATGCCAGCGTCACTTGCGACGATCGCGACAAAACCACAACCCAATACATTACCTATCCCTGCTTAGTCGTTGAAGTTCTTTCCCCCAGCACCGAAGCCTATGACAGAGGCAGCAAATTTAGAATGTATCGCCATAATCCAGCCCTACAAGACTATTTGTTAGTCAGTTCCACCCGCATGGAAATCGATCTGTATCACAAAAAAAATACAGGCGAATGGCTGATCATTAACTACCAAGCAGGCGACACCATCGAACTCAAAAGCATCAATCTAAATTTTCCCATTGAGCAAATCTATCGCAACCTCGACCTCAACCCAGAAACTGAATCAACTCAATTACTCTAAACTCTATTCCCTGATACGAATGTACTTATATAATTCTATAAAGGCAATCCCGCGATCGTCCCAATTTGTCGAAGATGATTCGAGCGAAAGTCTTTCCCGCCATCGGTGTAGAAGTATTCGGGCTTCTCATAAGTTCCCCACTCGCACTGCAAACTAAACTCAGGCGGATATCGCTTCGGTAGCATCGCATGACGAAATCATTACCAGTCCGAGTCTTCACCGACAACCGATCGCCCAGCCAATCGACATAGCTGGTCAGTTTTACAAAGTAATTTTTCAGTTTGTTAAGGCTTTGGTAACTCTTGTATCATCCTCACTACAATCGTGAGTTGAGTGGTTCGAGATGAGTTATGGTAAAAAAAACCAAGCAATCCTTAAGTAATTCTTAAAGGAGTCGTGTTCTTTGCCAGATCGCGACACGGCGCTGGAAAACCAGCTTTATTTCTCGGCTGCTGCCACTTTACCTAAGGAAGGAGATTGTATGACTCCCACAATGCTGCGTCAGTTGTGGTCTTTAATTGAAATGACTCAATCTAATCTGCTACTGAAACTTGACGATGCTAGTCTCGTTCAGTGGATACTCAAGCAATTCAAACAAGAGCGAGGTCTGAACTCAGAGGAAATGCATATTTTGAATGACTATCTCTATAATCGCTTGTCTCTGATCCGAGATCTGGCAGAACAACGGTATACCACAAGTCACTCGTCATCCTAGGGCAATTTGGCTGTAAATAAGCTGTTCGGCATTTAGATTGGGATACCTCAATCGCTCAAAGGCAACAGGCAACACCTCGACTTCGCTCGGTGTGTCACAGGCAACAGGCAACAGGGAATACACAATTTAAATGCGTTTTAGCTTACCCATCAGTTCATAAAAGAGGAGGTGATGAGGTGAAGGGGTGACGAGTATACAGAAGATTGAGGTGGGCAATAACACTCTCTTGATCACCTGAGCATTTCCTTCTTTGATCACTCTTGCCCACCCGACTTCAACTTGAATTGACTTATTCTCAACATTTATTAAAAAATATTTCGGTAAATTACTATATATTTCGTGCCTAGCCAACGCCCCATTGCCGCTAATCCCTGGGAATGGTATAGGGAATCTGTTTCAGCGTTTATCCATCTTGTCAGATTAAGACTTGGGGTTTACACTTTGATCAGGACAGGGAAGAAGGCTTCGTAGTCAACCTTCGGTTAATGGATCTCAGCTAAGAGAGGTTCCTCTTCCCCCCCAAATATTAAGCTTTTTTAAAAGGTAGACCTGATACAGAAACCTAGGTGATTATTGACTACACTTAATGAGAATTACTTTTAACAAGTTGTAGAATTCGTTTCCCATCATCGGAGTCAAGAAGATATGGAATGTCACAAATGTCAAAATACTTGCCACCACAAGCCCAGTAGAGGGAGTGGCTGGAAATGGTGGGGAAAACCGCCGCAACCATCACCTCTGAAAACTGAACCCATTCCCCAAGTGGCTTTGGTGGGAACGCCCAATGTGGGTAAAAGTGTTCTGTTTAATGCCCTGACGGGTACGTATGTCACCGTCTCCAACTATCCCGGTACAACAGTGGAAGTCTCCAGGGGTCAGATGACGGTTGGGGATCGCCCGTTTGCGGTGGTGGATACGCCGGGAATGTATTCCCTACTCCCGATTACCGAAGAGGAAAAAGTATCGCGGGATTTATTACTCAGCGAACCTGTAGACTTGGTGATTCACGTCGTCGATGCCAAAAACTTAGGGCGAATGCTTCCCCTGACGTTTCAGCTTATTGAAGCGGGTTTGCCGGTGCTGTTAGGTGTCAACATGATCGATGAAGCCCAAAAACTGGGGATTGAGATTCACCGGGATCATCTGGAAATGGAATTAGGGATTCCGGTTGTCACTATGGCAGCTGCACTGAATGTTGGTTTACGAGATTTGAAATATAAGGTGGGTGATTATGTTAAGTCAGGTTGCTTATCCGGAACCTATTGAGGGGGCGATCGCGAAACTGGAGTCGTTGTTATCACGATTGTCGCTATCCCAGGATTATCCCCTGTCTCGGCGCAGTATTGCCTTACTCCTGTTGCAAAAAGATCCGGCACTTTGGCAACAACTTCAGATTCAGGATACAGAAGCCGAAATCAAAGCCGCGATCGCAGATGCTGAGAGTCAGTTGGATGAACCGCTAATCGCAGTTATTGCTAAGGCGCGTCAGCAACGGGCGTGGGCGATCGAACAAATTGTCCTCAGCGAATCCAGTCAAGGCAAAACCCCATTAACGGAACGACTGCACCAACTCACGGTGAATCCGTGGACAGGATTTCCGATTTTGCTGGCGATTCTCTATTACGGGGTTTACAAATTTGTCGGCGAATTCGGGGCGGGGACGATGGTGGATACCATTGAAACCTTTTTTGAAACATATATTAATCCCGTTGTCAACCAAACGGTAACGGTAATTTTGCCCTGGCAACCCTTACAGGATTTAATCGCCAACGACTACGGGATTATTACCCTAGGGATTCGCTATGCAGTGGCGATTGTCTTACCCGTGGTTGCTACATTCTTTTTCATGTTTTCCTTCCTGGAAGACAGTGGCTATCTGCCGCGATTATCCCTGATGCTGGATAACCTGTTCAAAGCGATCGGGTTATCGGGGCGGGCGGTGATTCCGATTGTGTTGGGATTAGGGTGTGACACCATGGCAACCTTAGTTACCCGAACCCTGGAAACGACACGGGAACGACTGATTGCCACGTTTTTACTCTCCTTAGCCATTCCCTGTGCCGCACAGTGGGGGGTGATTGTGGGATTGTTAGCCCAAAAACCCGCCGCGTTGTTGATTTGGGGTGGAGTTATTGGGGCAATTTTTATGATTACGGGCTATCTAAGCGCCCGAATGCTGCCGGGAAACCCAGCTAGTTTTTACATGGAAATTCCCCCCTTGCGCTTTCCCAAACTGCAAAACATTCTGGTGAAAACCTATCTCAGAATGAAGTGGTATTTTATGGAAATTCTGCCCCTATTTATTTGGGCATCGGTGATTATTTGGTTTGGGCGTTTGACGGGGTTGTTTGGCTGGATTATCCAGGGGATTGAGCCGATTGCCTTAGGATTAGGATTGCCCAGAGAAGCTGCACCCATCTTTTTATATGGCTTCTTCCGGCGGGATTACGGCGCAGCTGGGTTGTTTGATATGCAACAAGAGGGAATTTTTACAGGGAATCAGTTGGTGGTGACGGCGATTGTGTTGACCCTGTTTCTGCCTTGTATTGCCCAACTGCAAGTGATGTTGAAAGAGCGCGGGGCGAAAGTAACTTGGGCGATTGTGGCGTTTATTTTTCCCTTTGCCTTTTTTGTGGGATATTTGGTCAATAGTTTGTTAACTGGATTAGGAGTAACGATTTAAATGATTGCACTAGCATCGGTTAAACGGGGAAATAGCGGCACCGTTGCTGCTTTGAAGACGAAGGATGAGATGACGTTGCAGAAGTTGATGGCGATGGGGATTAGTCCCGGAATGCCGATTCTGTTGGAGCAGCGGTTTCCTTCTTATATTATTAAGGTGGGCAGAACTCGGGCGGCGTTGGATCGGGAAATGGCAAAGATTATTTATTTGCAGCGATAAGGGGGTAAAGGTTATCTGGTTTAGGGTGATTTTGGGGATAGTTGATTAACGAGGAGAGGGTGTGGTATTCCCGTGTCTCTACCCTAGACAAACCCCTCCCTAACCCTCCCCTGCAAGGGGAGGGAACTCTATTGATTTAGAGGGGGTTGTGGGGATGCGATCGCGAATTATTTACCTAGTTGAGAATGGGCAGTTAAAGGGATTTCTGTGGGATGGGATTAGGAGCTATATTGATGATGAGAGGGCATGGCAGTGCCATGCCCCTACCGTAATTCAAGAGATGGTTGATGGGGGTAGGGGCACGATACTATCGTGTCCTTATGGTTGTGATGTCAACCGCCCAGTTAACGGCAAGAGATTGGTTGAAAATGCAAGCATCTGTGTCTGTTCAGGTTTGGAAGGCTGGGGAATGGGGCGCAAATTCATACAGGGCTTGGGTTTGCGCCTAGTTCAAGGAGGAGGGAGATGCTTGCAAAATGCTGGAATTCCTTGTATAGTAAGGGCTGTAGCGTTTTGGATTTTGGGAAATTTGCCCCGATTTGACCCGATTTTGGCGTGAGGAGAGTTTGATTTTGGAGATGCTTGCAAAATCGATTGGCAGCCATTATGATTTAAGGGTTCGCGCGATCGCGGTGCGATTACCTTTGATGCCGTTAGGCGTTGAAAAAATGTTCTTCATGGAGAACCATCACCTCTGAAATAACTCTGCGTACCTCTGCGATAACCTCTGCGTACCTCTGCGTTGAAAAAAACTGAAAACACCACCGACTTAACTTAAAAACGTCCCTAAAATAAATGCTTCCAGATGACAGATGAGGGCGAGTCGATCAAATTAATCGGCTTCCCCATTTAAGCTAATTCAGCGACTCGCCCCTACACCCTAAACCCTACACCCTAAACCCTAAACCCTACACCCTACAAGGTATAATTTTTCGAGCATTTTTTCAAGAACTGCTTAATATTAAACACCTCCGCCTCTTCTAGCTCATAAACAGCCACTACAACTTCACTGATACTCTGATTCCTTGTCGATAAGTCTTGAATAATTTGTTCTAAAATAGCGTCCCAAGCCACCTGTTTTGAACAACTCCCCGCTCCCGTACCTAATAAAGGGAAAACAATACTCTTAAACCCATATTGATTCGCTTGGTTCAGACAAGTATGCACCACTTGTCGCAAAATCTTACTAGAAGGTAATAGTCCCTTATACCAATCGATAACAGCAGCGTGAAATATTTTTTTTGCCTGAAGCTTCCCGGCTGTCGTGATCGCAATAGTCCCGAACGCACAAGGACTTAATTTTTGGGCTTCATGGTAAATTTCATTGCCACCTACCTGACTAATGCGCCAAGATAAAGATCCGTTCATCTTCAAGTTAGTATCATCAGAACTAACCATCACATCAGTGACAAGATTCGTCATATCTCCGTGATAGACTCGCACGAATGTATGATCAACAGTAAACTCAGCCAAAAATTCGGCTTGTGGACTCTCAGAAATTTGAGTAACTAACCGTTGTGGCGTTTTTTCCGTTTGATTCAATTCGACTGCACTTGACTCAACTCGGTTTTGACAGGCTTCTAGCTGTCTAAGGGCGTCAGGATAAGTAACCCAGTAATCCTCAAGCCAATCACACCCTCTGGCTAACAATTCCTCTAATCCTTCCACTCGCCATAACTGAACTGTATCATCATCGCCAGCCGTGGCAATGAGTTTTCCACTCCCACAAAAACTTACTGTTCTAATATTACCATGATGACTATTAAATTCAGCTATCAGTTGTCCGGAAATTGTCCAAAGTTTAATAATATCCTCTAGTCCGACTGTGGCAATAATTTGTCCGTCAGGACTACAACTGATACTGGTAACTTCTCCCTGATGCGCCTTCCATTCTCCTAACTGACGTCCCGATAAATCCCACAAACAAACAGTACCATCGACTCCGGCTGTGACAATTAGTTGACCATCGGGGTGAAAGCTAATACTCTTAATTTTACCGTGATTCGTATTCCATTGATTTAGCACATTTCCACTCACATTCCAAATACAAACCACCCCATCTGTTGCAGCAGTCGCGATGCGTTGTGTCTCAACGTTTTGCCAATTATGACTGCAACTTACAGCATTAACCCAGGCTGAATACTGCAACTCATACCAGAAAGTCGTTTTATAATCATAGTAATCCAGTTCTGCACCCGCTAGATTTTTAATTTCCCACCGCCGGGTATTACTATTGGATAAAGCAAGAATAGATTTTTGTTCAGCGTTCGATAGTTGCCATGTCACTCGCCACAATCGTACCTTACCATCCGCTCCTGCTGTGACCATATAATGCATTTCTGGGCTAAAACTGGCATTTATTATCCAACCTTGAGGATCATCTAACTGAGCTAACTGCTTCCCTTTAAGGTTCCAAAGACGAATTTTACAGTCAGATCCCACCGTAAAAATATACTTCTGGTTGGGGGTAAAACGGACAAGATAGACTGTCCCGTGTCCCGTATTCCATCCAGTTGGATGCTTTGCAGATAAATCAATCCCAGAAGCGCAGATTACCATCTGCACCAGCCGTTGCTAAACGCTGACTATCTGGACTAAAATTTAAACCTAAAACTGCACCCACATTCTCATTTAATTGAGCCAGTAATTGTCCAGATAAATTCCACACTCTAGCGATTCCACCGGACACCGTAGCCAAACGTTGACCATCTGGGCTAAAACAAATACTTCTGACTGATTTTTGATGGCGATTGAGGAGAGTTATCTGCTGTCCATCATTTTGATTACGAGTGAGAAAAGTTATCTGTTTTTTCGACAAATCCCAGAGTTGTACAGTACCATCATGATGTGCCGTAGCCATCAACTTTCCATCACGACTAAAATTTAGATTTAAAATTGGACGATTCGGACTTTTAACATAATTAATTAACTCTCCTGACCGATTCCAGAATATGACCACCCCATCCCATTTTGAGGTTCCAGCGGTGGCAATATACTGTCCATTCGCACTAAACTGTGCCGCCCAAATTGTCCCCCATTGACGTTTTAACTGAGCCAGTTGTTCCCCAGATAAGTTCCAAAGTTTTGCTGTACCATCTCGTCCAACGGTGAGAATTTGCGAGTCATCCGGACTGATACTCACTGTTGAAATAGAGCCTTGATGACCTGAAACTTGGGTAATTTGTTTGCCGGAAATGTGCAAAACTTTCGCTACCCCATCGCGTCCGGCTGTAGCGATAAACTGACCATTGTGGCTAAAACTAATGTCATAAATAATACCCTGATGTTCTTGCCATTCTCTCAACAGTTGCCCGAATCGATTCCAGAGTTTAACTGTACCATCTCCTCCCGCCGTAACGACGCATTCACCATCGGGGCTAAAACATACATCTTGCACCATACCCTGACCCGTGCTAAATCGGTTTCGTTCGTAGATATTTTGTAAAATTTTTTGTAAGGCAAATAGGGGACTAAGGTTGGGAAAGTCAGATAATAACCGAGGATTTTGGATTTTGGATTTTAAAGTATACCCCGATTGAAGAGCTAAACTTAATGCCTCAATTTGTTTATATTGAAACTGCTGTATAGCATCTTTAGCCATCTGCTCAACTTGCTCAATTTCTGCCACATAATTTGGCAGTGTTGCTGGTGTTGTCTCTGGTACTATACCCGCTTCTGTCAACAGTTCATCCAGCCAATTTAGATTAAAAACTGCCTGATAAATTCGGTTAGTGATTCTTAACTTTCCCTGCTGCTTTACCACTAACCCAGACAGCCGTAATTCCATCTGTTCTGGGGTGTCCTTGGCTTTCACTTCTCCTTGGTGTAAAATCTGTTGATACAGCAGGAGTAAGGGTTTCCGGCGCTGACTCCACTTCATGCGATCGCGTATTGTTCTTAAATGTTCCGGTTCATCACAGGCTTCCCAGTTTTCGATGATATTTTCCCGGACTAACGCCTCAATCCCGTTCGCAGATTTAAAAGTATCAGAGTCTGACTCTTGTACAATTAGTTTACAAAGCTTTTGGGTCAAAAATGGCTGACCCCCTGTCCACTCCAATACCTCAGCAATTACCTGGCTAGGATGGCTGACAATTGGCTCTAATCCTTGCACCAATGGGTCAACTTCATCCAAATGAAACCCGGTTAATTCGATAGCTGTGCCAATATTAAAGGGCGTACTTAGCGTTCGGTCAGCGATTAAATCCGATGGGGTAGCCACTCCCAACAGACAAAAGGTGAGGCGTTGATAATCTGGGTTATCCACGCGCTGATTATAGCAAGCCCGGATCAAGGCAAAAAAGTCATCCCGAAAGGGGATTTTTATGATACTATCGATTTCATCGATAAAAATAACGATGTTTTGGGATAACTCAATTAGCAGGACATCATCAATAAATTCACTCAACCGTTGTACTGGAGATAACACAGAGCGATCGCGCCACCAGTTGCTAAAGTTAATTTTCCGAGAAAGTCGAAACCCGCGCAATAACTCAGACACCAATCCGCCATACCATTCTTCTGGTGTCACATGGCTACAAATGCGAGTCATATCAATCGCGGCACATTTAACCCCTTGGACTTTTAGCTTCTTTGTCATCTGCACCCGCAAGCTAGATTTGCCTATCTGTCGGGAGTTGAGAACGTAACAGAATTCCCCATTCATTAATCCCTGATACAGTTGAGCATCCGCCTGTCGCACCACATACGTTGGATGCTGATACTCTAAACTTCCGCCGACTTTGTAATAGTTACTATCTAGCATAGAGTCATTTTAGAGCAGTTAGGATTGATAGTAAATTGCTATAGCGTCAGTTAGTGTAATTCCAGTTACAGCACTTTCTCACACTCTGTCGTATAATGTAACGATTTTTATTTGATAAAAATGGTGTCCCAAAATTGTTGCGGTTTTTGGGCGCTGTTAAGTCGGTGGACACAATTAAAGTGAACGGTTGAGATTAGGCAACAAGCAACACCTGAACCCTTCGACAGGAATTCGGACGTTCGGCGAACGTCTAAGTCGAACGCTCAGGACATTGCTTACCTCGAATTTCCTCAATTCCACTGAGTTAGAGAAATCCTCAATTTTCCTCAACTACTTGCTCGAATCAGGAAACATACTGGAACTGAAAAGCCATCCTACCAACAATCGGGTTCTACTCAACTGAGGCATTTTAGCTGTTTCACAGATGTGTACAACCCGTGAGTCTGTGAATCTTGCTACACAGAACCTTGATGTGTAGAGGTTGACTGCTTCAATGATTCGTTAATAGAGTCCACTTTCACATTTGTAAATAAATGTTACAAATGTGACCATTCTGCGTAAAAGGAAGGACTGAAATATGAGTAGTCTATAGAATCTCCAAATCACCAATGATCTAAATGTGCATAAGTTATCAGCCTTGAGCAATATAGCTGATTAAGCAGCGATAAAGCCGCACTAGAGCAGCACTATAGCCGCAAACAAAAAAAACGGGAGCCAAATCTGACCTTGACTCCCAACCATCGTTTAATGTCAACTTCTGATTGTAATGGCAAACGCACATAACCCAAACCCTTTTGTTGAAATAATTCTCAATCCCGCCACTCAACGAGTTACAGAAAATGCTCCCTTACCCACCCTTTCGGTTCAGTGTTTTGGGCAAGCAAGCTGTGAACACCATGTCAGTGATACCTACGATTGTCTCACACAGTTACAACATCATGCCTACCTCATCTTTGATGCTTGGGCGTAATTGTTTTCAGATGATTCTTCAACTTGATTGAAGGGAAAGATTTATTTCACCTTAATCCTCGTATCGACACAGGAGGCAATAACAAAGTGCTGAGTAAGATTTCTGAAAAAAAGATGCACTCTGTCCGAGTCTTGTTGACTCTGGGTTGGTTGGTCTTAATTTTCTCTCTCTTTTATGACCCGATTTCCCATCATTTAACTGATCCGAACACCCTCCTGAGTCCTTTTCGCGATACCCATACTTGTGTATTAGTGCAAGGAAAATGCCTGGAACAAGCCGCCTATCCCATGGGAACCCGCATTTTTTGGGGCATGATTGTTCCCAGTGCGATTATGATTCTCTTGGTGTTCGGTCATGACACCTGGCGGCGGATTTGTCCACTCTACTTTCTGTCCCAAATTCCCAGGGCATTGGGCTTAAATCCTCGACTGAATATTCGCAAAAATCGCTGGCTGGCACAAAAACACCTCTATCTACAATTTGCGCTTCTGTTTATTGGTTTGAACTGCCGCATTCTGTTTATTAACTCCGTTCGCACGGTTTTAGGGCTGTTTTTGCTTCTCACTATTCTCTCAGCAATTACGGTAGTTTTCCTGTACGGAGGACGGAGTTGGTGTCATTATGTCTGTCCCTTTGGCATCGTGCAAACTGTTTTCACCGGTCCACGGGGATTATTAAGCTCCCCAGTGCATACAGCAGGACGTCAGAGTATTCCCCAATCCGAGTGCCGCACATTTGACAAGACAAAAGGCAAAGAAAAAAGTGCCTGTATCGCCTGCAAGTCTGCTTGTATGGATAAAGATGCCGAAAAATCCTACTGGCACTATCTCAGCCATCCGGGACGGAAACTGGTGCAATACGGGTATTTGGGTTTAGTGATTGGCTACTTCATTTATTACGGATTGTATGCTGGGAATTTTGACTATTACTTTTCCGGAGATTGGGCGCATGAATCGAATCAGTTAGCCACACTTTGGCAACCTGGTTTTTATCTGTTCAATCAGCAAATTCCGATTCCCAAACTCGTGGCTTGTCCGTTAACCCTGGGGGTTTGTGTGGTAATGAGTTGTCTGATTTGTACGAAATTAGAAAAAGCATACCGGGCTTTTCTCAGACGGCATAACCCCAGTATCAGCCGGGAACAGGTTCTGCACCGCGTCTTTTCGATTTGCACCTTTTTGGCGTTCAACATTTTCTTTATCTATGGCGGACGTCCAGAAATTCTCCGCTTACCGCTCTCGGTGCAATTTCTATTCGATGCGTTTGTGGTTATGGTGAGTAGTCTTTGGCTTTATCGCACTTGGAATCGCAGCGCCGAGCAGTATAATCGGGAAAATCTCACCCAGAGTTTCCGGCGTCAACTGCAAAAGCTGCCAGTGGATTTTTCTCAGGTTTTAGAGGGGCGTTCTTTGGAGAAATTGAAAGCTGATGAACTCTATGTTCTGGCGAAAGTCCTACCAAACTTTAGCCAACAGTACCATTTCTCCCTTTACAAAGGAGTCTTGCAGGATGGATTAGAAGAGGGGCGTTTTCAGTCGTCCCAAAGTCTAGAACCACTTCAAGCTATTCGCCATCAACTGGGATTAAGCGATGAGGATCATTATACGGTTTTGACTGAGCTAGGTGGTGAGCATTCCCATCTGTTATATCCTCATCAAAAAACAGAATTTGTTGCCATACAGCAAAGTTGAGGAAACCGCAAAAACCCTGTAGAGACGTTGCATGCAACGTCTCTACTCCTAGCTATAATTCATAATTAATAATTCATAATTTGCTGAAAATATTGCCGATATAACTGACAACGAGGAATGACGCGATCGCGCTTTCGCTGAATCAGTCCCATACTGTATAATTGGTACGCCTGCATAGTTTCAATTCGCACGGGTTCTGTGGCACTAACAACCTGTTTTAATGCGGCGGCTAATTCCGAATTTTCTTTGAGGAACAAATTTAGTTGGGGATATTGGTTCATCTTCTGACAATCTCATCAACATCGATAGTACAATCCAATTCACCGCTAATGATGGCGTGAATGGAACCGAACTCTGGGTTTAGTTGATAGTCTACCGCTGCTAACCCATTCTCCTTCTAGATTGTAGAGACGTTGCCTGCAATGTCTCTACTCCAGATATAGACCCCTCATTTAGCTTTACAGTCACTAATTTCTCATCTACAGGGACTGATTAATTCAGCGTAAGCCTTGGCAGGTAAATGCCGCCCAGAATCGGGGTTGTGAGAAAGGATGATGTTCATCTGGAGATTTTTTTATAGTCTGAATTTGCTGAATCATTGTATGGTATTTACGATAGTCGCTTTCCCATTTTAAATAGTCTGTTGAATCGGGTTGGCATTGGTTGCGCTTATGCCTTGCCTCTTTCCGCTTTACTTCTGCTTGTTGGCAGAATTCTTTGATATCCTCTCGATTTAGCAGTTCGTCTTTCTGGAGTTTTCTTAATTTGATTTGAGCCTGTCGCAGCGCTTCCGGACGATTTTTTCCCTGTTTTCGCTGTTGATAGTAAAAAATAGAGAATAAAGCTGTAGCTAAATCAGCCACTGACCAAAGAGTGCTAACCACACTTCTCGCCCCGGCACATAAAAATCCAGTCGAGAGAGTGAGACTATCATCAGTGATTTCTGGCAATCCTAAACCTGTTTCGCAGCAGGAGAGAAAGACATCGAATAAATCATGTAAACGCCATCCCGGTGTCATTAATTGCCCTAATGTAATATGACCATCCGCTAATTTTAATACCGATTCCAATGGATTATCCAGGCGAAATTCGGCATGGTGACTGGAGTGAATCACTTGGACTTGATTGACCAGTTGGCGATAATTTTTAACCGTGGCTTGAGTCTTCCCCTTTAATCGTAGATTATCGGGAATATTATGTAACCTGGCGATTTGTTCGCCTTCAAAACTGGCAAAAGGCAGGTCATCTGTGGCATCTTCAACTGTGCCATATTGGGTTGCAGGTAATATCTCTACATCCTGATCGCGGCGTTGGTGGCAAAATTTTAAGATTTGGCAACTGGGGGTATAACGAATAAGAAATTTGTCTCCGAAATAGTCTCGACTTGCACCATTCTTTGAGTCGGGAGAAGAGTTCGGAATCGGTAAAGCCGCAAAGGGAATTTGATGCAATAATAAGTGAGGAATGATAATCAGTTCGTCAATACCGTTTAAATGGTTGGTAATCAGTTCAGTCAGTTGCAGGCGTTGAGAGAGTTCGTTGAGAAATGTGTTGATATTGCTTTTCCAATTCAAATTATTCTCAATATAAGGTTGTAACCAGTTCTGAGAAATCCAAGCTTGCAGGGTATTAATTCCTTGACCGGGACAAGTCTGAAGCGTCAGTTTATTTTGTCGTAGAATGAATAAATGTAGGTCGTTAGTCGTTGTATAGAAACTCAGAATAGCAGTAGTCGGTTCGTCAATAAGTTGTTGTATCTGAGCAAAATTAGGCGCATCAACTTTAATTTCTCCAGCTAGTACGGGGTCAAGGCGTCTCAGTTGTTCCCAGACGTGCAGTTTTTCAGCTTCTAAGGATGCGATCGCGTCGTTTTCGGCTTGGAATGCAGCGCGGTTTTTGCGATTGCTATCCATCCCCATCAGTTCTCGATTATTACTGGATTTATTTTGCCTTCGTTCTTGGTCAATGCGCTGTTGCAAATTATCAAACTTTTGCAACAATTCCTTGACATTAGGGGCAATTTCATCACTTTGGTAAAGGTCATTACTTGCCATTAAATCGACCAAACGTTTAGCCCGCGATCGCTCGACGGTTTCCAGGGCTTTTTCTAATTGTCCAGCATTGATACAAGCTTGTACCATATTGTGATAGATATGAAAGGCTTCTGCCGAAATCTCTTGACGGCGAGATTCAGACGTTGCCCAACTGCGGCTGGTTTCTACAGCTTCAATGGCAATACCGTATCCCTCAATAGATTCTGCCCAACGCTTTGCCTTTGCCGCAATCTCACCGAATTGGCGTGCAGCTATGAAGCACTCCGCAGGAAATGCGGTTGGTGTAAAAACTTCTAAAGCTAACCGACAACAAGCGATCGCTTCCTCAATTTGCCCTAGATTTGTATAGGCAATAGCCAGATTATTTTGGTTTTTAGCCCAATAATCGGGAAAAGCATCATGATTAAAGACTTGAGAGGCAGCTTGGTAAGCTGTCATTGCTTTCTCTAAGTTTTCTGTCCGATTGCCGCGAATTCGTTCACTGTAGACAAGTCCCAAATTTTTTTGAGCCATTGCCCATTCTCTGGGAAACATCTCTTGGCTGTAAACTTGTAAAGTAGCTTCATAAGCGGCGATCGCTCGTTCCTGATGCTCGGCATCGTATGTCCGCTTCGAGTAAACCATGCCTAGATTGTTTTGAATCGCCGCCCATTCTCTAGGAAATTCCTCTTTAGTGGCGACTTGTAAGGCAGATTTGTATGCAGCAATAGCTATTTCCAGATTTTCTGCCAGATTCCCCCGAATCCGATCACGGTAAGCATTAGCCAGATTCATTTGTGTCTGCACCCATTCCTGGGGAAACGCCTCCCGGGTATGAACTTGCAAGGCGGCTTGACAGTAGGCGATCGCTTTTTCCAGATTTTCCGATCGATCTCCGCGAATTCGTTCCTGATAGGTAACTGCCAACGTGTTTTGAGCATTTGCCCACTCTTTAGGAAACATCTCCTTAGTATAGATTTCCAGTGCGGCTTCGATATACTCAATGGCTACTTCCAAGTTTTCTGCGCGATTTCCCCGAATTCTATGAAGATAGGTATCTCCAAAATTATGTTGCAGCTTTGCCCATTCTGAGGGTATTGTCTCACGGGTGCAGACGTCTAAAGCTGCTTGAAAGTGTCGGATTGCCTCTTCCAAGTTATCAGCTTTTTGTCCCAAGACTCGGTTGCTGTAAGCCCCTCCTAAATTATTGTGAATCCCTGCCCAGAGTTGAGGAATTTTTTTTCGGGTATCAATTGTCAATGCTTGTTTACCAACCCAAATAGCTTTTTCTAAGTTCTCAACTCTATTTCCACGTATCCGGTTCGTGTAAGCCAAAATCAAATTATTTAGAAGTTGTGACCAAAGTAGCTTTTCATCAAACTTTATTGCCTGACTGAACATTTCAGAAACAATTTCATAACCTTTTATGGCAATCTCTAAATTGATAGCCCTATTGCCTAGTGGAAATTGCATCAGCAATGTGTTAAAGTATATAATTTTTAACGAGATAAATCGTGCGGTTTTAGACTCATCTTTCCGTAGAGTAGTATCTGCCCACTTGCAAAACTGCTGTAAAAAATCATCATTCAGTTTATGTGAGTTAGCTTGTAGCAGTGAATATACTATTTCTAAATCATCCGGGCTTTGTCCAATTGCCCCCAATACCTCAGTTAAGAAAGAAGGAGGCTCTATTTTACGTTTTTTGTGTTTTTTATTTTTATTAGTGCCAAATCCTTTTGCCATATCAATTCAATTTTCTGCCAATTGACTAAGTTTTTTATTGCTGATCTAGTTCATTCGCAATCTCAGAGATATTAGGATAATTTATTTCCTGAAAATTAACGGTATATAATAATTAAAATTTAACTCTTTTATTAATTCATTCAAATCCATAATAAATACAAGCAAATATGTCATCCCGTTCGATACTCGGATATCCATCAAGAATCTCCTCGACAGTCATCCCACTCGCTAAATAGTCAAGAATTAGAGAAACCCAAATGCGATGACCTCGAATACAGGGCTTACCATGGCAAATATTGGGATCGATAGAAATTCTGGATAATAGAGTTTCTGGATTCATATCAATTTTCCTGGAGGAGTCAGCAACTTTTGATTATAAATTATAGCGACAAAAACTCAGATATTGCACCAATGGCAACCCATTATTCGTAGGGGCGCACCGACGTGCGCCCTCGACGTGCGCCCTTTTCTTCCCTGAAAGCAGATCCATTCACTTCAATTCCCCATAATTCTCCATTCTCTTTCTTTCAATTCCGCTAATTTCTCCAACAAACTTTCAGCTAAATCAAATAACTTAAACTCATCTTCCTCATCCCCAGAATCGCGAGTCATCTCTCCCACAGTAACCCCACCTGCCAAAATCGCGATCGCTTCATGCAACCTATCCGATTCATCAGCAATACTTAAACAGCCTTCCAACCGGGCAATAATTTGAGCTAATCCCTCAGTTTCCCGTTGCTGCTGCACTCGCATTGCTAAGGGATGATCACTGTCTCGCGCCCAGACTGCGGCGGGATAATCACTCGCCAAAAAAGCACCGATAAATTCGACAATTGAGGTATCAATAAATGTTTCTTCCGATGCTAAAGTAACAGAATTTTCTACCGTTGTTTCATCATCATCCCATCTGTCTAGCCAATCTCCCTCGATATCCTCAATATACAAATTCACAAAATCAAGTCCATGAGTCAGCCAATCCTGCTGCATTTTGCGGGATTTTTCCAGCGCTTCAGAAAAAGCGCCTAAGTCATCATGACTGTAATTTTGTTGTTTGGTGACCATAACTTAGATAGAAAATTCCGTTTGTGCTAAAAAATTTCGGTCGTCAGCACCAATCTACCCCGTTAGGGAAATTGGAGATAACGTCCCAGGGGAAGAAAGTCACTGTTATGAAGTGTTATTGTTACTAACTGCTCCAAAAAATCGGGTTTTTCAGGGTTATAACTGAGGAAAAGTCCTCGATCAATTACCCACATTTGTAGCGTATCCTGCCAATTTTCATATTTTTTTTGAGCATAGTTATTACTCACAGTTGTTACCTGAAGGCAGAGTGGCTTTCTTTGACGATAACTAACAATCAGATCCGTTGCCATAGAGAAATCGGCGATATAGCGTCGCCAAACTGTACCCCCTCGACTCTCAATTGTTTGAGCTATAGAGTTAAGGATATCATCGTCCGTTTGACTAAATTCGCATGACATCAATTTTTGTTTCCAAATATAAAACTTTGGATCATTGCTATTTAGCCATAGGGGAAAAAGATAACGATACCAATATCGTTCCGTGGGCGTCATTTGCTCAAAAGCAGAGTCCTGCAACTCTGGAGAGGTTAAGCTTTTAATCTTAAGCCAAACGTCAGCATCTCGAATCACCTCTAACAAAAACGCCATGACAAATTTTTTGGCAGTAAGGGAACCTGGCTTGACGTCTTTCACCCAGCGGTTGATCTCATCTAACCGTTTCGCTAAACAGGGTTCTATCGATGATGCTTTTTTCATTAGGGATTTGAGTTGATCCTTGATTTCTAGGGGATGCACATGATTGCTCTATTTGTCGATAACGGGATGATGGTTGAATTTATTATATCTCACTTCGTCCCAAGTCTCTACTTGATTCGCCATTAATTAAATTAACATAAAGAAACGCTGTATTGAGCAAAAATTGGACTTAGGGTCAGGGCGGGTTTATTCACTTGGTAAGATCTCGCCGTAGCTAAGAGTAAAACCCGCCCCTACAAATCAACCTTTTGATTGAAGGGTGTGATGCAAGCGTTGATGGCGAAGACAGCGCCTACTACAAACGGCGCGATCGCACACAAGAAGGCGAGGATGGCAGCGAACCCTAGACGCCTTAAATTAGAACTAGCCAATACCTGGATCATTTCTGTTGCTTATTCAGATTGCTGGGACTGTAGCCAATTGAGCAATACTTGAGTGCTACTAAAATAATTGGTAATCCCCACATTTCCCAACGCGGCTTGAACTTCAGGTGTACCAAAGTCCCGTTCATTACTACTCAAAAATACTTGAGTTTCCGTCTGGTAAGATTGAGCCTGATGTAGAATACAGTGAAGAATCAGATTATCTGTATAATCTTGATCAATTAAAGAAATAGTTAAACCATCTTGGATTATGGACGGCGTTAAAGCAATGAGTTCGGCTTTTTCAGATATCTGGTTAAGCGCTTGAAACAGACGCATTTTAATCTCTGTAAGTAGCTGCTCATTTTCCGTTTTAGACTCCATTAAAAGCGCCAACATAGACCTGGCATTAGATGAGGTTACATCTCGCCGTAACTGACTGATTTGCAAATTTAGTTCATTTTCAAAACGTCGGCGGTATTTTTGTTCATTTTCCAACGCTGATAAGGATTCCATTAAACAAATACTTGGCATGACTAGCTGCACCGATGATGGCGTATTTTGCAGCAATGTAGTCGCTAATAAATCACGCCCCGTACAAATACTCATGAGAAAGTTCGTCTCTAAGTATAGTATCACCTGAAATTTCTACCTCACGTTTGGTGCTACCTTCGTCTAGTCGTTTTAATAAACCAATAGCTGCTAATTCTTCTGATGCTGGCGGTGTTTCTAACTTCCAGTGGAAGGCTAAATCGTCCAGCCATGCTAGAAGTAGCGTTTCTAAGTAACCTCCAGTTATCTGTTGATGCTGATAGTCACGCTTATAGCTATCAAAGTCCCTAATATAGGGTTTTACCACATCAGTGGTCTTTAGGGAATAGATAGCCTCAGACCAATTGACGCCATCCCATTGAACAATTTGAATCGTTTCGGGGTCAACTAGCATCGCGAATGGAACGACGGTTTGTGTGGCTTTTAGGTAGGACTTAAATTGAGAGAGGGTAAGCTTAACCACACGGCTACCTCTGACATCAGCAACTAGAATAACTCGTCCCTGTTTGTCTAAGGCAATTACATCAGCAGAGATTTGATGGCGGAATATGGGATTGGCAGTTTCCATAGGGTTGATTGGTGATGGGTGATTGGTTATAGTTTAACAACAATGGGTTGACAATCTAATCCCTTGGCTGCTGTTGATTTTTCTTCACACTCAATTGGATGCGGCTGAAATAACAGTTTCAAATTGGTTGTATCTTCGGGAACTTCAAACACAAGCTGTCCCTGTCGTTGATCGCCGGGACTAATTTCACCTGTCGGTGTCTCAATATCCTCCAATGCACTGGCTAAAAGCGCCACTTCATAAGTATTATTGTTGCCATCGATAACGTCAAAGGAAACCACGGAAAAGGTTTGCGGTTGTTGTCCTTGATTAACAATTGTTGTATCGACTACCACCCACTGATTTCCTTTATTGGGTTGAATCACGCCTTTTCCGGGATGCATCCTGGTGCTGTTAACAGTAAATTGGAGATTAAGATTGTTTTGGCTGATGGAAATGACCTCACCGAGAGAATGTGTTGGTGCTGAAATGGGCTTGGTTGCAGTAGATTCAGTCGTTTCCCCAGACGTGCGATCGCGACTTTCAATCGTCTCAGGGTTTTGTTCTGATGGAGAACATCCTAGGGCTAAAGTGAGGAGGATAATCGACGCGATCGCACAGATTCTTTTTCGGGTTTTATACATACTTAGTCATCCTTGTCAATATGAGCAAAAAAAATAGAGGTAAAAGTTATATCCTATTGTCGGGGCTGGTTTAGCCGTTTAATTGATGGGTATACCGATAACTTATCAACAAAACCCGCCCTCTTGTCGTTTAGATTTGATCCAAATGACAAATGATGAATGACAAATGACAAATGACAAATCTCCTAACTTCCCAACATCTGCAACTGATACAAAGCCGCATACAAACCCTTCTGTTGCAACAGGTGTTCATGAGAACCCGATTCCACCAACTCACCCCGTTTAAGCACCAAAATTCGGTCTACATTGCGAATGGTTGAGAGACGGTGGGCGATAATAATTGCCGTGCGTTTTTCCAATAAATGATCAAGGGCTTGTTGAATCAACGCTTCGGTTCCCACGTCTAAACTCGCCGTCGCTTCATCTAATACTAAAATTTGCGGATCACGAATTGCCGCCCGGGCAAATGCTAATAACTGCTTTTGACCCCCAGAAAGATTGGTTCCCCTCTCCCGAAGTTGAGTATCGTAACCTTGAGGAAGTTCTTCGATAAATTGAGCCACATTTGTGGATTCCGCCGCCGCTTTCACTTGTTTAATCGAGTAGTCTTCGCCCAAGGTAATATTACTTTTAACATCCCCAGCAAACAAAAACCCCTCTTGCAAAATAACCGCCATCTGACGCCGTAATTCAGCTTGGGGCAAATCCCGAATATCAATCCCATCCACTAAAATACGTCCCTTTGTCGCTTCATAGAGGCGACACAGTAAGCGAATAATCGAACTCTTTCCCGCACCCGTAGGACCCACTAACGCCACTTTTTCTCCGGGGCGAATGGTAAAGTTTAAATCTTTGAGAACATAGTCATCATCTTTATAAGCAAACCAGACATGTTCAAAGCGAATTTCACCTCGATGCGGTGTTATTTCTCCCTTACCATTGCTTCTCGGCTGTTCTGAAATTAACGCCGCATGGGATAACTCTGGATCACGAATTTCAATCGGCTCATGCATAATATCACTCACCCGTTCAAGTGCCGTGAATCCAGCTTGGAACATGGTAAACTTGTCAGCAAACTGACGCAAAGGATTAAATAAACGCTGGGCGTAGAGAATAAAAGCAGATAAGACACCAAAACTGAGATTATCTCGCAGGATCAACCAGCCTCCTAACCATAATACCGCCGCGATCGCCACTAAGGATATCCACTCTAATGTGGCAGATACAGCAGAATCGTGAAAGATAGTTTTATCAACTTCCGCGACATAGCGCTGGTTCACCGCCCGAAACATTTCAGCATTCACTTGTTCCCGGCGAAATAGCTGGACAATATTAATCCCAGCGATATTTTCTTGCAACATTGAGTTGAGTGTGGATAGTTCTTCTCTGGCTGTATAATTCGCTTTCCGATATTGCCGCTGGAAGTAGACAATTAAGCCGGTAACTGGAAATAACATTAATATCAGAATTAGCGCCAGTTGCCATTGTAGGGAAAACATGAAAATGGCAATAACCAGCATTGAGAAAATGTCATTGAGAATGCCAATGGCACCACTGGAAAAGACTAATCCTAATGCTTCCACATCGCTGGTGATCCGGGTAATCAGTTTTCCCACCGGGGTTCGGTCAAAAAATCGCACTGCCAGGGAGGTAATATGGTCAAATAAATCATTGCGAATCCCGGCGGTAATTTGCTGACCTAAGTTCTCTTCCAGGAATTTCTGGAAAACGCTACAGACTAATCGGATAATGATACTCAGTAATAACAGAGTTGCCAGGATATTGATGCTTTCTGATAAAGAACGATTATCCAGAAACCACCAGGTTTCTTCTTGACGAATTAAGGAAACCGCTTGCCCAATAATTAAGGGTTGAATTGCACCCAGAATGGATACGGGAACGAGTAAAATAATCGCTATGATCAGTAGGCGTTTTTTCCTGAGTGCATAAGGAATCAATCTCCGGAAAAGTCGCCAATCGGTTTCCCCGCGTCGGTTAACGCCTCTAGATGTTGGTGATGATGCCTTAGTCATAGTAAACCCTGGTTTTAAGAAGTTGAACGTTATTGGGTAGGGGCGGGTTTTACCGATAACGTTTGGCAAAAACTGATAACGTAACTAAACCCGTCCTCCTCAGTCAAAAGTTATGTAGAGACGTGCCATGGTACGTCTGTCACAACAAGAAAATTAATCATAAATTTATAGGTCGAGTTGTCAATCACCTGTTTTAATCCTCAGTACGATGAGTCTAGTTTAATTACTCATGAATTCTACCATCAGGTAAAATAGTCCCCGATAAAATAGCCCCTGTTAATTTAACCAACAATCGGTCGCCTGTCCCCACTTTAGCGCCCCGCAAATCCGCACCCCGCAAATCCGCACCACTCAAATCCGCACCAATCAAATTAGCATCCCGTAAATTTGCCTGAACTAAACAGGCTTGAAATAAGTTAGCGCGAAACAGATTTGCTCCTTCTAAATTCGCGCCACTGAGATTAACATTATGTAAAAAAGCATCCGTCAGGTTAGCTTGACTGAGATTAGCCTTACTAAGATTACGTCCAGATAAGTCTTTTTCTTTCAGATCAACCCCCTGAAAATTAGCGCCACTGAGATCAGGCTGCGATCGCGGGCGCTGGGATTGCGATCGCGTTCTGGGTTGGGAGTAATTCCTGGATGCGTAGGGCGGTTGCTGCGGTTCTCTGGATTGATAGTAACGCCGCGATTGAGTCGGTTCTCGTCGGGGCGATCGCGCACGGTAATAATAGGTATTGGAAGCAGGTTTGGGCGGCGGTGGGGATGAGGGTTTGGGGGTTTTGGGTTTTTGCGATCGCAGTTCGTCTCGCGCTTGGTTAATTTCCTTGAGTTTGGCTTCAGCTTTCTGACGCAAGCGCTGATTATCTTTGGGGACACGATCCGGGTGCCAAATAAATGCCAAGTCTTTATAGGCTTGGTTCACGTCTTCTAGGGAGGCTCCGGGTTCTAGTCCCAGTATTCTGTAGTAGTGGTCTAAATTGTTAGATGACATTGCCGTCTTATATTAACCTCAAATTTAGACTCTCTTTAAGAATTTTAGTCCATTTTAATGGACTTGGGCGATTAGCCCGGAGTTTGAACTCCGGGCAGGTTTTCGGGTTTACTTTATACCCTTAAACCGTTCTTTCGCCGACTCAAATGCTTCTTTCATCACCGATTGAATTTTCTGGGGATCGGGTTTTTTCCCGCCCATTAAATCCCCAAAATAAACACAAGCCCCCTCACCCAACGCCCAGGTATACGCCGCCGCCCAAGACGCCGCGATCGCACTCCCTAAACCGGGTAAGAATTTGATTAACTCTCGTCCCACCGCTTGCGCCACAAAACCCCCCGCGATCGCACTCACAACTCCCCCAGCTTGAGAAGGCGTCAGCGTCTGTCCATATAATTTCCCCAACAAGCCAACCAGCGAGACTTGTAGCGCCGTTAAAACGGGCATGGTGGCAAAAGGTAACGGAACCGCCGCCAAGGTTGCAGCCATAATCGAAAATGCCAAAATATACCGTCGCCCCACATCTCGATACAGATTTCCCAGTTGCTGACTGGCGTCTTTTTCTTCTAATAATTGAGAAATGGCACGAGATTCGGCTTCGGGTAATAAGTCGGCTAAGGCATCGCTGAGTGCCTCTAAGCCATAAAAGACGGGATGATACTCATCTTCTTCTCGGGTAAAATCAATGAGAACTGCTCGATTATACAGACCATTAAAAGCAGTCTGAATTCCCTCAAAGGCGCGGTTCATCTCTTCATACTCTGGGGGATAAGCAGGATGATCAATGACATCAGTTGGATAAAGTTCATGTAAGCAGGTGAGAGCCAGCAAACAGGGAATCTGGGGATATTTTTTTTGTAACTGTTCAGCCACCTGTCTTAATGTATCGGTAGCAAAGTCATTAATTTTCACCGTCAAAATCAGGATTCTGGCACGATGAGTATCCTGTTGCAATTCATCGGCTAATTCCTGAATAATTATCGGCGTTTCTTGGTTAACATCACCTAAACCCACAGTATCGGTAAAAATCAGCAAGGGTAGGTCATTCGAGGGATAAGCATAACGCTCAGTATATTGTGTATGGGGACGAAATCCCTGACCCACAATCTCCCCTGAAACCCCAGTCAATCCCCGGACAATGGAACTTTTCCCCGATTGAGGTTTGCCAATCAGCAGCGCTTGGGTTGTGGGGAGTTCTTTGCGTACCGACGCCAAAATCTCAGCGACTTGCGCCTCATTAACACTAAACCAGTCAATCACCGTTTGTGTGACTTGTTCAGTGGGAAGGAGTTTCTGCAAGCGATCGCTGGCTGTAGTCCAGAGTCCAGCCATGCGGTTCGTCCAGGAGTTATCAACCGATTCTGAGGTTGTCCCTTCCGTCGGTTTTTGCACCTGCTGAGAATCAGCCGATGGTACGTCAGCCTTATGTTCGTCAGTCATCTGATAAAACGATGAATCTCTTCAATCCTACCTATCTTTAGATTACATACAGATGTAGAGACGTTGCATGCAACGTCTCTACAGATTGATTGGCTTTTGTCTTTACTATTGCCAGAAAGTCTATTGCCTATTCCCTATTCCCTATTCCCTATTCCCTGGCGCGTAGCGCTATAACGGTTGAGCATTTGCCAGATATCCAATTCTGTATCCGCTAGATTAACCGAATTCACCGCTAAAAATCCCTCGCTGGTTTGAGGCGGATGATCTCGCAATGCGCGATAAAAATCCTCAATCACCAGATCAGGAACTTGGCGTTGGCGCTGTCGGTTCCAAGTTTTGCAGGTTTCTAAGGGAGTGGTAAGATACCAACCTAACCAGCGCACAGTTTCACCAGATATCTTAGGCAACAGCGATCGCCGCCATTCGGGTTTAGCATTGGTGGCATCATAAATCACCGGGTTGCCATCGGCAATGGATCGATGAATTTGCTGCAACACTTGCGTTTCAATCAGTGACCAATCCCCTTGGATGTTCTCATCCCCAAATAGCTGCGCCCGGATCGCGTCTGTGGACACAATCACCGCTTTAGGTTCGAGTTGAGTTAGTTTGGCAGCTAGGGTAGACTTGCCAGAACTAGGAGAACCGATGAGAAAATGACAGATCATCAATAGAATTGTTTCAAACGCGATTTACCTGACAATTAACCGATTACGGGTCACAATTATATGACTTCTGTCAATACTAATTTATACCTAATTTTAGAGAACCTAGGTTTCTTTATCGTTGCTACTGGGTTTACCGCAATTGTCGGCTGGGCGTGGCGGAAGGCTAAACCGTTCACTATTCCTGAACCCTTGCCCGGATGGTTTAAAATTTGGTTTGGTACAGTTCAGGTTATCGGAGTCTTGGTTCCCCTAGTCGTTATGCTTCTTTGGGGTGTCTGGTGGAATTATTCTACCGTGTTAACTGTACTTGCCTTCTATTTTTTGATGCTAGGATTACAAATTTTATCGGAGATAATCACATTAAAACAGTTTCAATCGGTCGTTTGGGTAATGGTTCCCTACTTATATCTGCCTTATCGCCTCTGGCAATTATATGAAGGATTGACTATCCTGAATTCTGATAGCGAATTGATGTGGGTAAGGACTCTGTTAATTATAGAAATTGTTCTTTGGACGGGTAACTATCTCCTAGATTTGGCACAGCTTCCCCGGTTGTTTCGATGGGAGGTTAAGGAAGGCTAACTCTCTTAATCAGATCCCCAACTTCTTGAAGAAGTCGGGGATCTTAGGTTTAGTGATCGTGGTGATGATGATGGTGATGATGATGACTGGAAGCTGATTCCGGATTAACCGCGATCGCAGTTTCGCTTAACAGTGCTTCAATCTGAGGATTTGCCCAATCTGCCGCCATGGCTAAAAAGTCAGAATGCTCATTGACACAGGGCATCTGCACATACGTCACATCAGAGTTACGATGCTCTAAAGCGTGGATGATGTGATGAACATCCAGCAAGGTTTCATGATTCTCTGTAGCAAAGCCAATCGGCATAAATACGAGCGCTTTTGCCCCTAAATCAATCAGATTCTTCGCGGCTAACTCAGCATTGGGCTGTGTCCATTTAATCAGAGGGGTTTGGTGATTCAGCCAACCCACTGAAATTAACGGATACTTATAAATTAACTTTTCCCGTACCCGTTCATACAATGCCTCACTTTCCATGATGCCGGAGGTAAACCCTTTTGCCTCATGGGGACAACCATGATTCATCAGGACAATGCCAATTTGAGAGGGTAAGTAAGCGCTGGCTAACTCAGCCGCAATTTTTTCCTCCACCATCTGCGCCATCAAGTCAATGTAGGCGGGTTCGTTGTAAAAGGAGGGGATATACCGTTGTCCGTTGAGCCAATGTTCATCGCCCTCCGTCAACTTAACTAAAGCATTATTCACCTGTTCGACAGCAATCCCACTGGTGAAGATAGAATCAACGACCAAGAGAGGATAGATCAGCAGTTTATCAAAGCCTTGGGCTTTAATCTGCTCCAGCACCTGTTCCGGTAAAAACGGAGCGCAGAAGTTAAACGCCTTAAAGACTTGGACGCGATCGCCCCATTTTTCTTGCAGGTGTTGTTCAATTCCGGCTCGTTGCTGCTCAAAAATTTGGTTGTGGGGGGAGATGAAATTATTGTGCTGATGTCCCCACTCATGGAAATCAAAAACGGCTAACAGTTTGGCTAAGGGGGGATACACCCAGGTGGGTACAGGGGCGAACTTAGCGGTTAGTAAGTTTAAGGCTTGCTCATTATAGTTGGCAAAGTCTTCGTAACTTTCGACTTCCCCGTAACCCATGAGTAAGACAGCAACGCGATCGCCGCCTTCTGGGTTAGATGTGGGTATTGATTGGACTTTTTCAGGAGTGGCAACCACAAGACTATCCTATCAATTGATGGAACATTCACTGGGTCTCTTCCGAGGTTTGGAATGAAGACTCGCCAGTTACCCTTAGGGTAACATCCCCTGTGGGGGGATGATTCACCTGTCTCGTTACAATTAGTTCATTCAACTTAGCTGCCAGATTCTTTACGCCGCGATCGCGCCGTTCTCCAATGACTTACAGACGATCCTAGTGCAGCTCGGCGGAAATATTGGAGCAGCTTTGTAGGTGTGGAGGAGCAGGGGAAGCAGGGGGAGATGTTAGCTGTTCAGTGATTTCTGCTTTCTTGCACTAGCAAGTCTATCTTTTGAACGGAGAGGGAGGGATTCGAACCCTCGTTAGAGTTTCCCCTAAACAGCATTTCCAGTGCTGCGCCTTAAACCGCTCGGCCACCTCTCCAGGGGGTTTATTATGATCTGTGCGAGACTTAACAGTATCAAACTTAGCACACAATCTGTAATTATACACGAAACGGATGACTCGATTCTA
Source organism: Coleofasciculus sp. F4-SAH-05 (assembly GCF_040222985.1). NCBI lineage: Bacteria > Bacillati > Cyanobacteriota > Cyanophyceae > Coleofasciculales > Coleofasciculaceae > Coleofasciculus > Coleofasciculus sp. F4-SAH-05. Next base: position 7,140 of record NZ_JAVKBY010000238.1, on the reverse strand, counting down.
TAAAATTACAATTCACCATCGCCAAAGCAATACCCAGCATACCCTAGACGTTCCCAGCGATCGCTACATTCTCCAAGCCGCAGAAGACCAAGGGGTAGAACTGCCGTTTTCTTGTCGCAATGGCGCTTGCACCACCTGTGCGGTGCGTGTTCTCTCCGGTGAAATCTATCAACCGGAAGCCATGGGACTGTCTCCAGCACTGCGCCAAAGAGGTTACGCACTTTTATGTGTGGGGTATCCCCGTTCCGACATAGAAGTCGAAACCCAAGACGAGGATGAAGTATACGAACTCCAATTTGGGCGCTATTTTGGTAAAGGCAAGATTCGGTTTGGATTGCCCTTAGATGAGGATTAAACAGCACACTCGCCCCCTCTATTTCAGTCACTCCCCCCTTTTTAAGCAGGGCTGGGGGGGATCGAAACGCCCAACAGTTAACGTGAACAGCAATACAGCTTATCCCAGCCGCCTCGTCGCCCTCCTGATCGGCTGTGGTTTTCTCCTTTTACTGGGGGGATGTCAATCTAAAAAAGTTCCCCCTGGTATCCCTGTACAAGTCCAACAAGTCGTCAGTGGACAAACCATCGAGGTATTAGATACCACCCAACAACCCGCCTTAATTGTCCGGGTGCGGTTAATTGGCATAGAATCACCCGACTTAAGACAACAGCCTTGGGGAACCGCCGCTAAAACTCGGATTGAACAACTGATCGGTGAAAGGAGGGGTCAGCAACTGGTACTCCAATCGGTTTTCTTAGAACCCGATGTACAAACCAAAGACAGTTTTGGTCGCTGGTTAGCCTACGTTTGGCATGATGGAATCATGATCAATGAACAACTGATCAAAGAAGGATATGTCCTAGCGACACCGCGATCGCCGAATAATAAATATAATGAACGCCTAATCCGCGCTCAGGAATACGCCCGAATTATGGGATATGGCATCTGGAACCCAGAACAACCCCTCCGTTTAACCCCGGCGGAATTTCGGCGACGCAATCCTTAAGAGGAGGCAGAAAACAAGTTTGTAGTAAGCACTTTAGTGCTTAAACGCATAGCTGGAGATGCCCGATATCTTTGAGGAGCAATTTGGGGGTTTAGATATCATTATAAATAATAGTATTCTTGAAATTCAAACGGGTGATGTTCTTCTTGAAGCATCTAACAATATTACGATTAGTGATGGTCTGTCACTAAATTCTTTCGGTGGATCAATTACGTTTACCGCTGATGCAGATGGTAATGGTGTTGGTGATTTTTCGATGGATCAGACTCAATCAATTACGACACTAGTAGGAGGAAACATTAATATTTCTGGGCAAACGATTACAGCAGGAACAATTTCAACACCAGGAGGAAACATTAATATTTCTGGGCAAACGATTACAGTAGAAGCAATTAGCACTGCTCCTAGTGCTGGTGATGGTGGTAATATTACATTAAGCAGTAGTGTAGGCAGTATCACAACAGGTCAACTTGATGCTGGTTCTAGTGGAGGAGGGAAAGGTGGTGATATTACCGTTGATACTCAAGGAAATATTCTCGTAACAAGTGATATAAATGCCGATGGTGGCGTTGGTGGCGGTGGTACTGTTAATCTCACCAGTAACAATGGTACGATAACGGTTCAAGGTGCAATCAATACATCGGGTTTTGATAGTAATGGTGGTGATATTAACCTAGAAGCAACAGACAATATTAACACGGGTCAGATTGATGCAACGGGTTTATCGGGGGGTGCGATTTCCATCAGTACAACTGGTAATATTAATACGGGTCAAATAGACTCCATCGGTGAAAGTCCATCGGACACGGGGGATACAACAGGTGGAACAATTGATCTTAACAGTAACAATACAATTACCGTTCAAGGGTTAAATACGTTTGCTATTTCTAATGCAGGAAACGCCAATGCTGGTGATATTACTCTGAATGCGGCGGGTGATATTATTACGGCGGATATCGATACAAGTGTTGCATCAAGTAGTACATTAAATTTAAATGAAGGTGGCAATATTACCTTAGTAGCTGGCAAAACAATTATTGCTGGTGATATTGATGCCGGTGGTGCTCAGGGGAATATTGTCTTAATTGGTGTCATTGGTGGGAATATTATCCTGATTGGAGACGAAATTGACTTTACCGGAGGAGTCGATGGCATAATATCAGTCCACAGTGAGCCTGGTAATTTAGTCATTGAACCAGCAACACCTAGTCATAATATTGCCATCGGTGGACCATTTGATGTTGATGCTAACGCTTTAGATATAACAGCTACGGAGTTGAATGGTTTTAGTGAATTTAGCTCCATCACGATTGGACGAACTGATGGGACTGGGATTATTTCACTCAGTCCAGTGACATTTGACCCAATTATATTTAATTTACCCCTAGAAATTGTGGGTGGCTCAGAATTATGGGCACCTACAGATGCCAATACGACTTTCACTATAACTGGTACAGATGCTGGCAATGTTAGCAGTAATGGTTTGACCAGCATTCCTTTCACGTCAATTGAGAATCTAAGCGGTTCTGGTGGCGATGATATGTTTAGCTTCACGAACAACGCAACCCTTAGCGGCACAATTGATGGCGGGGATGGGATAGATACCATAAATTACTCCAATAATCCAAATCCAGCTATCGTTAATCTTGCCGCTATTGGCGGTGAAAATATTGAAACCGCTATTGGAAATACGGGTAGCACCTTAATTGGCACAGATACAGCAAATACGTGGAATATTACAGCTAATGATGCTGGAACGGTTAATGGAACCTTGAGTTTTGTAGATTTTACTAACTTGAGTGGCGGTAATGCTAACGATACATTTCAATTGAATACTGGAGTCACGTTTAACGGAACCATCAACGGGAGTGGGGGGAACAATACAATTATTGCTAGTAACACCCCCAACACATGGAATTTAACCAACTCCAATGCTGGCAACATTAACGGTAATACCTTTACCGCTATTAACAACCTGACAGGGGGAAGTAATAACGATACATTTAGTTTCAAGGATGGCGTAACCTTTACCGGAACTGTTGATGGCGGTGCAGGAACAGATACCTTAGATTACTCCGCCTATACCAATCCCCTAACCGTCAATTTAGCCACATTGGGTGAGGTCAATATTGAACAGGTTACAGGAACCCCCAACGCTACCAGCACTCTAGTTGCCAATAACACTGCCAATAATTGGACGATTACGAATAGCAATAGCGGCACAATTAATGGCACACTCAATTTCAATACCTTCTCGAATCTGAGTGGAGGGAGTAGTGACGATACATTTAGCTTGAATGATAACGTTACCTTGACGGGAACCATTGATGGGGGTGGAGGCAACAATACAATCATTGCTAGTGACACCCCCAACACCTGGAATTTAACCAATTCCAATGCTGGCAACATTAATGGTAATACCTTTACCGCTATCAACAACCTGACAGGGGGAACTAATAACGACATATTTGGTTTCAATGATGGCGTCACCTTTACGGGAACAATCGATGGTGGCGCCGGAACAGATACCTTAGACTACTCCGCCTATACCAATCCTATAACCGTCAACTTAGCCGCATTAGGTGGGGTAAATATTGAACAAGTTACCGGAACCGCTAACGCTACCAGCACTCTAGTTGCCAATAACACTGCCAATAATTGGATAATTGCGAATAGCAATAGCGGTACGATTAATGGCACAATTAATTTCAACACCTTCTCGAATCTGACAGGTGGCAACAATAACGACACATTTAGTTTTAATGATGGCGTAACCTTTACCGGAACCGTTGACGGTGGCGCCGGAACAGATACCTTAGACTATTCAGCCTATACCAATCCCCTAACCGTCAACTTAGCCGCGCCATCGGGAACCAATATTGAACAAATCCAAGGAACTCAAAACGCTACCAGTACCCTAATTGCCAATAACACCGCCAACACTTGGACGATTACCGGAAGCAATAGCGGTACAGTTAACGGACTTACCTTTAGTGACTTTTCTAACTTGACGGGTGGAAGCTTGGATGATACCTTCCAATTCAACAATCCCGCGACTATCAGCAGCAATATTAATGGAGGTGCAGGAAATCTTACCCTAATCGGTGATGAACTTAATTTTACAGGCAATATCTCTGGAACCGGAACTTTAACCCTACAATCATTAACCTCAAACCAAGGAATTCAACTCGGAGGTGCGGATAGTGGTAACAATAGTATTTTAGATTTAACCGCACCCGAACTGAATTCCCTACAAAATACATTTACCTCAATCACGATTGGGGGAACAACTAGCAGTGGTGCAATTACCCTAGCCGATGATATTACTTTCCAAACCCCTGTCACATTACAAGCACCTGTTGGTTCAGGTTCCATCAATACCACCGCCGGAACCCTTACCGGAGAGGGGAATGCGACAATTACCTTGTTGGCGAATCAAGATATTATTACAGATGACATTATCAATCGCGATCGCACTCTTACCATCACCAGTAACAATGGTGCGATTACTACCGGTAATCTTACCGTCGGTGCGCTGGCGCTGACAACCAATGGTGGTGATATTTCGGTGAGTAGTTCTAATCCTATCGCCGTTTCTGGTTCCGGCTTGGTTCAAACCCGTGGGGGTGACATTAATTTCAGGGGAACTGACATAAACGCAACGGCTGTCAACTTAAACTCTAGCAATCCAAATAGTCAAGGTGGGAATATTAATCTAACGGCTACTTCGGGTATTATTTCTACTCATAACCTTAACAGTTCCGGAATCAGTGGCGGCGAGATCATCATTAACGCTTCAACAGCGATTACGACGGGTGAAATTAATAGCAGTGGCATTTCCGGTGACGGGGGTCATGTTATCCTTGACCCCATCGGAGATATTCAGGTTGGTTCAATTAACGCTCAAGGTGGTGAGAATGGTATAGGAGGTAACGTTGATATCACTGCTGGTCAATACTTCCGCGCCACTGATACTTTTACTGACAAAAATGGGATAGACGCCAGTATTTCCACGGCGGGTGGTAACGGCGGTGGAGATATTACCATTCGCCATGGGGGTGACGCACTTACACCCTTTAAAGTCGGAGATACTGAACTAAACGGTACAGCCGGAGTTCTCACCAGTGGAGACATTAGTATTATCCCGCCACATTCATTTCCCCTGAGTCACCGAGAAGGAAATATTGAAATTATTCGCGCTGACATTCCTACTAATACCGTTGATGATCCTCCAGTCAATTCGGTTGATATCACTCAACCGACTGAAGTGAACGAATCTGCTGATGAAGACACCAGCGAATCCGCTGATTCAGCATCGGTTCCCACCACTACCAACATCACCACAACCCCAGCCGCCGAAACGGAAGTCGCTCAACAAGAAGGCAACTTCACCAATGCGTATGAAAGCCATCTAGGAGTTAGAAATACCCGCACTGTTACCCCTCAAGAAACCAAAGCCCAGCTTAATCAAATTGAACAAATTACTGGCATCAAACCCGCCCTAATTTACGCATTCTTTAAACCCCAAAATCCCACTCCCGAAAAACCCAATCCCAAAGACAAAAACGAAATCATTTGGCAATTTAACCCGTCCACCTCTCAACACCAACAACTTTCAACTAACCCCAATCCCCAACCCACTGACCAACTGGAACTTGTCCTGGTTACCGCCTCTGGAGACATAATTCGCCGTCCGGTTCCTGGCGCAACTCGAGAGAAAGTTCTGCAACAAGTGCAACAATTACGTCGCGCTGTCACCAATGTTCGCATTCCTCGCCCCTATAAACCTTCAGCAAAACAACTTTATAATTGGTTAATTTCCCCCATCGAAGCCGAATTACAAGCCCAAGAAATTAATAATCTGAGCTTCGTTATGGATAGGGGCTTGCGTTCCCTCCCCATCGCGACACTCTATGACGGAAACCAATTTATTATTGAGAACTACAGCGTCGGGTTAATGCCTAGTTTTAGCCTCACCGATACCCGATATGTAGATATCCGAGATGCTAATATCTTAGCCATGGGTGCTTCTCAATTTGAGGAACAAAACCCCTTACCTGCTGTTCCCCAAGAGTTATCGATGATTATCAATCAATTGTGGTCAGGGGAATCCTTTCTTAACCAAAACTTCACCCTAGATAATCTCAAACAAGCCCGCGCGAGTCAACCCTTTGGCATTCTCCATCTCGCCACCCATGGAGAATTTAAACCAGGAAAACCTAGTAACTCCTATATTCAGTTTTGGAATACCAGATTAACCCTAGACAAATTGCGGGAGTTGCAATTAGATAATCCCCCAGTTCAACTGATGGTGTTAAGTGCCTGTCGTTCAGCCTTAGGGGATGAACAAGCCGAGTTAGGCTTTACTGGATTAGCGGTACAAGCGGGAGTAAAATCGGCGTTAGGTAGCCTCTGGTATGTCAGTGATACCGGGACATTAGGACTAATGACCACATTTTATCAACAGTTAAAACAAGCCCCGATTAAAGCTGAAGCCTTACGACAAGCACAATTGGCAATGATGCGGGGGGAAGTGGAATTAGACGGCGATGAATTAGTTACACCATCGGCTAGGATTTCTTTACCCGAGGAATTACTCAATCAGGGAAATATTAATCTGACTCATCCCTATTATTGGAGTGCGTTTACTTTAGTCGGAAATCCATGGTAGTTATAGCACTACGCAGACAAGTTAGGACATCAGGACACATCATTTACGTATGTAGAGACGTTGCATGGAACGTCTCTATGGTGCCGTAAGTCCTAACCTGCCTTGGTAAGGCTATAATTTGTAAACAAGCCTCAAACCCTTACAAAGGACGTAGTGGACTGACACAGCTAAAATAGGACTTTGTTTGTAGTGAGAACTTTAGTTCTCTAACGCCTAGCTGGAGAGGGCTAAAGCCCTCACTACGTACCCAATCTATTGCACCATTTTAGTTGGGTCACGGCAGTAGTGGACTGACACAGCTAAAATTGTGGAATAGATTTGACGTTTAAACTGAAGTTCCCCTTTGACAAATCGCTACACCGTATGCATGTCCCGGCTTAGGGCGATTTGTCTTTCGGCTTCACTGGGTACAAATCAGGCTGACACCCAATAAATCTAAAGCCTTTCTTTGTACTGGAGTAGGTT
>NZ_JAVKBY010000225.1:0-5153 GCF_040222985.1 Coleofasciculus sp. F4-SAH-05 | reverse complement strand
CCGCTTCTTGCTGTTCTTCCAAGGGTTCCACAACTGGACACTGAACCCCTTCCACATGATGGGAGTGGCAGGTATCTTAGGTGGAGCGCTGCTGTGTGCCATTCACGGTGCAACCGTAGAAAACACCTTGTTTGAAGATGGTGAAGGGTCAAACACCTTCCGGGCGTTTAACCCCACCCAAGCCGAAGAAACCTACTCGATGGTGACGGCGAACCGTTTCTGGTCTCAGATTTTCGGGATTGCGTTTTCCAACAAGCGCTGGCTGCACTTCTTCATGCTGTTTGTCCCGGTGACAGGCTTGTGGATGAGTTCAGTGGGTGTGATTGGCTTAGCGGTAAACCTGCGGGCTTATGACTTCGTTTCCCAGGAAATCCGGGCGGCGGAAGACCCCGAATTCGAGACATTCTACACCAAGAATATTCTCCTCAACGAAGGAGTCCGGGCTTGGCTGGCGCCTCAAGACCAACCACACCAGAAGTTTGTATTCCCTGAGGAAGTTCTACCTCGCGGTAACGCACTCTAATAAGTTGGGTTTAGTCATCAACTTTGCTCCCCTACCTGCGGGTGGGGGAATTTTTTTCTGTTCATGGTTCATGGTTGACAACTCAAAACTTGAATGGGGCGGGTTTAAGTAGTCTGACAAAAGAAAACGGCACGCTCACGCTTGTGCAAGTAAACAAGCCTCAAACCCTTACACTTACAAATGACGAATGACAAATGACGAATGACGAATGACGAATGACGAATGACGAATGACAAATGACGAATGACGAATGACAAATGACGAATGACGAATGACGAAAAACTTTCCTGGCTTCCCCTTGCCAAATCCAAATGGTGTGTTATTCTAATTGAAGGTGAACAAACACCAGATAACTAACGGAAATCAAAAAACCGTACAGGGATTAAGGAGGTGATGCCCATGAGCGATAGTAGTAAAAGCATGGGTCATCTGATTGGAGTTAGCCGGCTGTGAGCCGGGGCTGTTCTCTAACAGTTAGCTCAGTTCTCTTCGGAGAACTCATTTATTGAGAAACTGGGCTGGTTAAGGAGTTCCTTCCGGCAGTCTGGTTTCAATCAGAAGACCCGCTAGACCGCTCTCACTATAAGTACTGTAGATTTTATCTAAGTGCTTCCCGTGAGAGCGGATAGTTTTTTGGGAATTTTTTGAAAGTTGAAGGTGGGAGAAAAGGTATGGCTGAGTTACTCAGTGATGCAGAAATTCAAGAAAAAGCCAAGTCACTAGACGGCTGGACAGTTGAAGGGAAAGAGTTACGCACAACTCGCCAATTCAAAGATTTTGTCGAAGCGATCGCCTTTGTCAATAAGATTGTTGAACCAGCAGAAGCGGCTGGACATCATCCTGATTTAGCGATTTCGTATAACAAGGTGACAATTAATCTTACCACCCATGATGCTGGGGGGTTGACGGCTAAAGATTTTGAGATGGCTCAGACGCTGTCCAAGTTAAGCGTGTAGCAGTAAAACCCTATATATGGCAAGGGCTTAAGTACCACTTTCAAAAGCTTGACAGACTGAGTCTGTTTGTGTAGTATAAACAGCTAATTTAGTTTTATAATGACGGTGTTAGCCAAAACTTAACCGACTGGCAGATGAAAAAGGGTTCCAAGACGAACCGGAAAATTAAGCGAAAAAATACCATCTGCCAAATAGACGATGTACCATAGTGCGAGAAGGGCAATCTAATTGTTTCTGTAAAGGTGTGAGGACAGAAGATGTCAAAATTACTGTGGAAGTCTCTACTTATTAGCCCAGCGGTATTAGGTGTAACCTTGGTTGCATCTACGTTGGGAGTCCGTGCAGCCGATAGCGCCAATCTGCCTATCGCTGACACTCAAACAGCAATGCCAGAAGTTCAGTTCGATGGTGTTGCTGATATTACGGTTTCAGAGGAAATTGCGGTCAATCCGGAACAGTTAACTCCAGCTAGTCTGGAGGTGAAGCCAGAGGCACAACCGACCTTGGCTCAAGCTGTACCTAATGCGCCCAACGACGCTGAGATTTTAAATCAAATCAATGACTATAGCAGCGAAGGAAACTCTAGCGGACAAGTGACCAGTGTCGGTCAGTTACGCGATGTTTCTCCGGGAGACTGGGCGTATGAAGCGCTACGTAGCCTAGTCGAACGCTACGGCTGTATCGCTGGGTATCCAGATGGTACGTATCGTGGCAATCGGGCGCTGACTCGTTACGAATTTGCCGCTGGTTTGAATGCTTGTTTGAACCAAATTGAGCGTTTGATTGGTCCGGGTGGTTTTGACCCGACTGAGTTAGAAACCCTGCGGCGGTTAATTCAGGAATTTGAAGCAGAACTGGCGACGCTAGGGGCGCGAGTTGATAACCTAGAAGGTCGGGTGGCGTTCTTGGAAGATAATCAGTTCTCCACGACGACTAAGTTACGGGGTGAAGTCATCTTTGCGCTCACCGACGAGTTTAATTCTGACTTTGACAATAACACTGTCTTCCAAGACCGGGTTCGTTTAGAACTGAATAGCAGCTTCACCGGTCAGGATCGGTTAGTGACTCGTTTAGCTGCAGGTAATGCGGATCTACTTAATACTGGTGCAGGTTTTGAGGCGACTCAGACCTTCAACATAGGGAACACAGGTGGCAATGATGTTATTGTAGACTGGCTAGCCTACTACTTCACCTTTGGTAGCTCGAAAGTTTACGTGGCTGGCACTGGCGGGATTCATAGTGACTACGTTCCTACCCTCAATCCTTACTTTGAAGACTATGACGGTGGTAATGGTGCATTGTCTGCCTTTGCCTCTGAAAGCCCCATCTATCGAATCGGTGGTGGTGCAGGTGCAGCCTTTAGTCTAGGCGCGGGTCCCCTAGAAAGGGTATTGGGACCAAGTACATTGACTTTTGGTTACTTGGCAGGTCCTGGCGCAGAAAATCCAGGTGATGACTTTGGTGTATTCAATGGTGAATATGCGGCACTAGCCCAGTTGAATTTCAACCTTGGCGATCGGATTGCCCTCGGTGCAACTTATGTCCATGGTTACCATAATTCTGGTACTAACATCTTTGATATTGGTGCAGGAAGCTCGGCGGTTGTCGGTACTGGGTTTGCCAATAACCCAGCTTCCTTCGCGGCAAATGATAATGTGCCTATGGTCACGAATACCTACGGCATAGAAGCAGCATTGCGCCTTAGCGAAACAATTTCAATTAGTGGCTATGGTGCTTACACTGATGCAATCCTAGTTGGTCGAGGCGGTAGCGAAATCTGGACTTATGGTGCTGGCGTTGCCTTGGCTGACCTGGGTAAAGAAGGTAACGTTTTGGGAATTTTTGGCGGTGTACAACCCTACGCCGGAAATATTGATGTTCCAAGCGGAGATTTCCGACGAGATAATGACAGTTTACCCTGGCACGTTGAAGCCTTCTACAAGTACCAACTCACGGATAATATCTCGTTTACTCCGGGTGTCATCTGGTTGATGAATCCCGACCAGGATAGTAATAATGAGGATGCGGTCATCGGTACACTCAGAACAACTTTCACGTTCTAAGTCAATTTTATGAACGGCAAAATTCGCCTGAAAATTGATTAATTTGATCACCCCGCCATTGAGCGGGGTTTTTCAGCTTGCCTAAGCTAAACCAACAAACCCCACCGGGAAACCGGAGTATACTAGGAATGATTGCCCTGACATGAATTAACTGTGGAACTCTCCTGTAAGACTGAATACACCCTACTGGCTCTCCTAGAACTCACGGGTCATTACAATCAGGGAGAACCCTTACAAATCCGACAGATTGCCGCGCAACAAAATATTCCCGATCGCTATTTAGAGCAACTTCTGGCAACCTTGAGACGTGGCAATTTAGTCCGTAGCCAACGGGGGGCTAAAGGGGGTTACATTCTGGCGCGGGAACCCTGGACAATTACTCTATTGGATATAATGAATTGCCTAGATGGTTCAACCGCCACAACGTCTGGTAGCCAAACCAATGCGATAACTGAAGCCAGTGCTATCGTCCAAGAAACATGGCAAGAAGTCCGCGATCGCACCAATGATATCTTGCGAGACTATACCCTGCAAGATTTATGGGAGAAACTGAATAATAGACGACAGTTGAACATTATGTATTACATCTAATATTATGACGTCCCTGTTCCCTGCTCCCTGTTCCCTAACAAAGGACATAAGACGTAGCTTGCTTCTTTTCGGGAGCGAGAATGACAAATGACGAATGACAAATGACAAATGATTAATAACAATCATTACCACACATTAGATATCCACCCGCAAGCAACAGCCCAAGAAATTAAGCAAGCCTATCGACGTTTAGCTAAGCGCTTTCACCCCGATAGCCAAACTAAAACCGCTAACTCGGACAAAATTATCGAGATCAATGGGGCGTATGAAGTTCTCAGAGATCCTCAGCGACGCCATTCTTACGATCAACAGCTTTTCTATCCCCAGTTTTCATCCAAACGCCGCACTCACCAACAGCGTCACGAAGCGGCTCGAAAACAGTATAAACGTCAACGGGCGCGATCATACAATACTGACACTCACCTAGAAATCTGGTTGCAGCAAGTCTATAAACCAGTGAACCGATTGATTATTCCCATCCTCAAATCCCTGAACACTCAAATCAATCAACTCGCGGCTGATCCCTTTGATGACGAACTCATGGAAGACTTTCAAGCCTATCTAGAAAACTGTCGTCATGATCTCAATCAGGCTCAGATTACCTTTCGTTCCCAACCTAATCCCGCCCCTGTTGCTGGTGTTGCAGCTTCCTTGTATTACTGTCTCAATCAGTTGGGAGATGGTATTGATGAGCTAGAACGGTTTACCTTCAATTACGACGAACATTACCTGCATACCGGTCAAGAACTCTTCAGAATCGCCACCAGCTTACGCCACGACGCTGAAGATGCCATTAAGCATCTAAATTATTAATTATAAATTATTAATTCCCTGTTCAATGACCAATGACCAATGACCAATAGCAAAAACTAAATTCCATAACTACAGTTTCTCTTGCAATAAGCAAGAAGTGGGCTCTTGCGTATTCCCCACTATAAAACGCCGGAAGCGTCGTTCTGAAACGGAACCCCAAAGGAAGCCTACAACCGTACCCGTAGGGTCGGTGTAGGAGGACGTCAC
>NZ_JAVKBY010000222.1:0-18261 GCF_040222985.1 Coleofasciculus sp. F4-SAH-05 | reverse complement strand
AACCTCGGAGCGCAACCCAGAAGAATCGACTTCTAATAATTCTGCCTCGGACAATCAGCCAACCTCGGAGCGCAACCCAGAAGAATCGACTTCTAATAATTCTGCCTCGGACAATCAGCCAACCTCGGAGCGCAACTCATCTGAATCAACTTCTAATAATTCCGCCTCGGACAATCAGCCAACCTCGGAGCGCGAACCGACGAATTCTGGACAATAATCGCCATCAGAAACAACTTCAGAGTCCGATTCCCAAACAGCCCAACCGGAAGAATCTACCAACCCCCAACCCTCACCTGAGGAAACACCCGAAGCCTCAAATCCACCGGAGAATTCGGTTATTGTGCCGACACTATAGCCCAAGATGGGCATTCGCGATCAATCTTTTTTTGATCAGTCTAATGCTTGATCCCCAACCAGATGTTAAGATGATCGACGGTTATCTTTTCGTGGGGGTCTGGGGGAGCGATAAGACCCACACTGAAATCTTTGATTACAGTGTGGGATACATGGACTCCCCCAGGTTAATTTAAGGGGTTCAATGCCCCTTAAATGTTAATTTAAAGGTTGCTTAGCAGTCTGTCAATCCAGTATAATAAAAGAATGTTGACCATCACCCACCGCTATCGAATCTATCCAGACATCGCTCAAGAGCAACAACTTTTTGAGTGGATGAATATCTGTCGCAACGCTTATAACTATGCGCTGCGAGAGATAAAGGATTGGTGCGATAGCAGGAAGTGTTTGGTAGATAGATGTTCCATTGAGAAAGAATACATCCTCTCTCCTGAATTGAAATTTACCCACGAAATTCAGCAGCTTAACAACTTGCCCAAAGCCAAGAAGAAATTTCCCAGATTGAGCGAAGTTCCGTCCCAAGTCCTTCAGCAAGCCATTAAGCAGTTGCACATCGGTTGGAGGTACTTTCAGGAGAGAGGATTTGGTTTAAGAAGATTCAAGAAGTACGGGCAATTCAAGTCGTTGCTGTTTCCTCAATTTAAGGAGAATCCATTTAAGGAGAATCCATTAACGAATCTGCAGATCAAGCTGCCTAAGCTTGGAGAAATTACCATTAACTTGCACCGACCCATCCCAACAGGATTTGTGGTCAAACAGGTACGAATTCTGAGGAAAGCTGATAAATGGTACGCATCTATCTCCTTGCAGTGTGATGTCAGCGTTCCTGACCCCATCCCTCATGGTCATCCTATTGGAGTAGATGTTGGATTGGAGAAATTCTTGGCAACCAGTGATGGTGTTCTCATCAAACCGCCGAAGTTTTTTAAACAACTGCAAAGTAGGCTGAAAGTGCTGCAACGTAGATTGTCGAGAAAAAAGAAGCGGTCTAAAAATTACGAGAAACAACGCCTTAAAGTTGCTAGACTTCACCACCAAATTGACAACACGAGGAAGGACTTTCACTACAAGCAAGCCCACACCCTTGGCGACGCTAGTGACATGGTTTTCATGGAAGACTTGGATTACCGCACAAATGCTAAAGGAATGTTTGGCAAACATATGCTTGACGCTGCTTTTGGACAATTCAGAAGCATCGTTAAATATGTGTGTTGGAAGCGTGGAAAGTTCTTCTCTGAAGTAGACGCGAGGGGGACTTCTCAACAGTGTCCTGAGTGTAATGGTGAAGTCAAAAAAGACCTGAGTGTTAGAGTCCATGACTGTCCTCACTGTGGGTATAAAACCGATAGAGATGTGGCAGCAGGGCAAAACATCAGAAACCGAGGAATTGTAGAGACGCGCCATGGCGCGTCTGTACTAATCAGTACCGTTGGACAGACGGGAATCGAAAGCGCCTGTGCAGACGAGCTACCGGGGGCTGAGGAAACTCAGTCTAGGCAAGTGTCGAAATCTCGCAAGAGAGTAACCAGGAAACCTAAGAAGTGATTCTTGGGAAGCCCACGCTGTAATCTTCGATTCAGCGTGGGAGGATGTCACAATTATCCCCTCCGAGATTACAGCAAAAAGGAACCCAAGTCATTATGCCTTCACGAGAACCTCGCCGCATACTCATAACAGGTGGAGCGGGGTTTATTGGCTCCAACTTCGTCCATCACTGGTGCGATCGCTACCCAGAGGATCGAGTTGTTGTTCTCGATTTGCTCAGTTACGCCGGCAATCGCCGTAATCTAGAGTCAGTCGAGGGACGAGAGAATTTGCGGTTTGTACCGGGAGATATTTGCGATCGCACGTTGGTTGATGCCTTACTCCGCAGTGAGACGATTGATACCGTTGCCCACTTTGCGGCGGAATCCCATGTTGACCGCTCAATTTTGGGACCCGAAGCATTTGTCAGAACGAATGTTTTAGGTACGTCCACTCTTTTGGAAGCCTTTCGCCAGCATTGGAAAAAGCGGGGATCTCTCAAGAGCGATCGCTTCCTCCATGTCTCTACAGATGAAGTATATGGCAGTTTGAATCCGAATGACCCCTTGTTTAGTGAAACAACACCCTATCAACCCAACAGTCCCTACGCGGCGTCTAAAGCGGGTAGTGATCACATCGTCCGTGCCTATCATCATACCTACAATGTACCGACACTAATTACCAATTGCTCCAATAACTATGGTCCTTATCAGTTTCCCGAAAAGTTGATTCCCTTGATGTGCATTAACATCATGTTGGGTCAACCTTTACCTGTTTATGGGGATGGACAGCAGGTTCGAGATTGGCTTTATGTGAATGATCATTGTCAGGCAATTGATTTAGTCATTCACCAAGGAACTCCCGGCGAAACCTATAACATTGGCGGTAATAACCAAATCAAAAATCTGGATTTGGTACAGATGGTTTGCCAGCTTATGGATGAGTTAGCTTCAGATTTGCCAGTTTCTCCGAGTAACAAGTTAATTTCTTTGGTCAAAGATCGACCGGGACACGATCGCCGATACGGAATTGATGCTCGCAAAATTAAGGCAAAACTGGGTTGGACGCCTCAAGAAACCATTGAAGGAGGATTACGTAGTACCGTTGAATGGTATTTGACCCATCGGGATTGGTGGGAACCGTTGCTGTCGAAGGAGTATAAAGATTACTACCGAAAAATTTATGGTTAATGGTAGATGATGTAGAAATCTGCCAAATTTACGCCCTCTCTCGTAAAAGATTACCTAAACCTATATCAATCGTAGGGGTACGGCATTGCCGTACCCTTACAATATATGGATGTGGCGCTTGTGCTTGTCTTCACCCGATTAGTCAGAGAATTCCCAAACTCTCTCTCCATTGGCTGAAACCATACGGCTAAAATATGAATTAACCATACCGAGATTACCCCACATTTATTGTCGCGCTTCAGTCATACAGCAGTTTGCTCTGCTATGCGGTACATTGTCGATCCCCCTCGCATCCCCCTTAAAAAGGGGGACTTTTATTTACTGTACTTTATTACAGCGCAAAGCGCTGTATCTTGTTCGGTTAAGTCAAAGGGCAAATCTGCACAGAGTCCTCTGACACTTTTTTTCGGAATATTGGGAGATTTTCTGCGGAGAAATTGCACAAAATCTAGAACTTCATTTTGTTGACTTGGGGGTAGTTGGCGGAGTTCTCTGAGAACGATAGATTCGATAGTGTTCATATTGTATTCCGATACCTTTTTGCTAACGATTGCTAACAAATACACTCCTTGAGGGAGAGTGTATTAACCAGCGAGATTAATCTCCATTATGAATCAATTCACTCTTCCCTGTGCTGTAATCAATTGTGATCGTTTGGGGAGTGACGTGGCACACCTTAATTGTGAGATTAGCGCTCTTGTGTCCCTTTCGGAATGACAATAGAGCGTTAGCTTGGGTTCGTAGTAAGGGCTTTAGCCCTAGATTCTGTTGGGTTTCCTGGTGTCAACCCAACCTACAATTTAAACTTCTGTAAAAGATTTACCTAAATCTATATCAATCGTAGGGGTACGGCAATGCCGTACCCTTACCCTATGTACCTCTTTACGGCTGAATCTGTTGAATTTGGTCAAGAGACGATTGATAAAGCGTCATGTCGCCCTGCTGTCTAGATAAATCTGCTGCCTTTTGGAAATCCGCGATCGCAGCTTCTTCATTGCCTAATTGAACATGGGTAAGTCCCCGATAATAATAGGCTTGAGCGTAGTTGTAATTAATTTCAATCGCCTGGTTGAAATCAGTGAGGGCTGTTTGCAGATTGTTCTGTTGCAGACGGATAAACCCCCGATTCGAGTATCCTTGGGCATAATTAGGATTAATGGCAATAGCTCGATTCAAATCAGCAAGAGCTTCCTGAATTTTTCCCTGTTGTAAACGGGCACTTGCTCGGTTGTTGTAGACTAAAAATAGGTTTGAATTAATCTCATTTGAATTAATCTCATTTGACTGAATCTCAATAGCTTGATTGAAATCAGCAATTGCTTGTTGAATATTGCCCTGTCCCAGATAAACAAGTCCACGATTATTATAAGCCATGGACAAGTTAGGATTAATTTCAATTGCTTGGTTTAAGTTAGCAATTGCTTGTTGAATATTTCCCTGTTGCAGATGGGCAAATCCTATACCATTATAGGCTAAAGCTAAGTTTGGCTCAAGTTCAATGGCTTGATTAAAATCAGCAATCGCTTTTTGAATATCTCCATTGCTTAGATGAGTCCTGCCTCGTTTATGGTAATATTCAGCTTGGTTAGGCTTAATCTCAATAGCTTGATTAAAATCAGTGATTGCTTGTTGAATATTCCCGTGTTGCAGATAGGCAAATGCTCGATTGTTGAAAGCTAGAGCTAAGTTTGGATTTATGTCAATTGCCTTAGTAAAATCCGCGATCGCGCCTTCCAAGTCTCCCATTTGCAGGTGGGCAAACCCGCGATTGTTATAGGCTGGATCAAAGTTAGGAGCAATTTCTATTGCTCGATTTAAATCAGTAAGCGCTTTCTTAAATTCTCCTTGTAAGGTATAAGTGTGTCCTCGTATAGAGTAGGCGGACGCAGAATTGGGGTCAATCTTAATCGCCTGATTGAAATCATCAATTGCTCCCCTGAAGTCACCTGTTGCTAATTTCTCTACTCCTCGCAGGATAAAATCATTAGCACTCGTTTGGGCAATATTCGTTGCCGCTGTAGTTGTTGAGCTAATTTTAGGAAATTGGACTTCGCTAGCTGCAACTGGATTGATGAAAATGGCAGATAAACCCAACAGGTAAATCGTGCGGCGAATAATTTCTGGAATCCCGACAATATTTTGTCTGTGTTGTTGGTTTAATGTATATTTGAGGTGATTAAATAATTATTAGTCATTCTTAATCAAAATCAAAAAGTAGTTATTTATTGATAAAAACTCTCAATTATTGTGTCCAATTGACAATTTATGTTGATAGTTGATTGGTCAATTCATATTTTTTATAGAACTAGCTTTTTGTAACAATGTGACAAAAAAATACTCTACCACTATTTTTCTACCGTTTGTTAGAGGGAAAAATGATGTCTATTTCCTATAATTAGGAGCGCTGATACCTTAACGGTGAGTTGGAAACCTGATTTTGGAGAAGAATAGCACTGACTTATTTGTAGTGGGCGATGTTAAGACTTTTAGCACTGAAGCGCAACTACGAACTTAGGTTAGTCCGTAACATTCGTGTTAGGGTTGGATTATGGCTTATGGATTCCGGTGAGTTAATTAAAAAATTATGAAATCAGCCAATAAAATTATCATAGGCTTTCTATTAGTCGTTATCATCGGCTTACCCTTCTCTCACACCCTGGTTCACATTCTCACAGAAGCCTGGTGGTTTAATTCCGTTAACTTTTCAGATGTATTCTGGACGCGGATCACCTGGAAAATTATTGCTTGGGTGGGAACCTTTATTATTTACGGACTATTCTTGTGGTTTAACTATTGGATGGCGCAGCGTCTAACTCGCGATCGCGCGTTTCATTTCCTAGACGGTAGTGATTTAGCCCCCTATACCGATACTATCGCCAATTCCGCCGTCTTAGTGGTCATCTTCCTGATCAGTTTAGCCGCCGCTACCACCAGTGCATCAGCTTGGGAGACGATATTAAAATATCTGAATGCCACCGAGTTTAATCTGACCGACCCCATTTATCAACAGGATATTGGGTTTTACTTGTTTCAGTTTCCCTTCTATGAGGGGTTAAAAGATTGGTTGCTGAATCTCCTTATCTGGGGGTTTGTTCTATCCGTTGCCGTTTATGTGTTAAAAAGCAAAATACGGTTAGACCGATACTGGCAACGTTTCCTCACTAAAGATTTGAAAACCCATCTCAGTTTACTGTTAGCTGGAATTGCCTTAGTTGTCGCGATCGGCTTTTGGCTAGAACGCTATGAATTACTCTACAATGCCGATGGTGTCGTCTATGGTGCAGGGTACACCGATGCTCATGCTCAACGTCTAGCGTTCTGGATTATGAGCATTGTATCCCTTCTGCTAGGCTTGTCGTTTATCCTGGCAATTTGGCAAAACAATATTACCTTACCCACCTACGGAATCGGGATTTATCTCATTGCTTTTTTCGTTTTCAGTGGTCTTTTTCCCTGGTTTCAACAACGATTTATTGTCGAACCGAATGAATTAGAAAAAGAAAAGCCCTACATTGAACATAATATCGCCTATACGCGCAAAGCTTATGATTTAGACGAAGTACCAACCCAGGACTATCCAGCGGAAGAACAATTAAGTCGTCAAGCGTTGCAAGAAAACCAATCCACGATTCGTAATATTCGCTTGTGGGATTATCGACCATTATTAAGTACCTATCGTCAACTCCAAGAAATTCGCCTTTACTATCGATTTAAAGATGTCGATGTTGATCGCTACACCATTGACGAGAATTACAGACAGGTGATGCTTTCACCCAGGGAATTAGTGTATTCCCAAGTCCCCGATCGCGCTCAGACTTGGGTCAACGAACGGCTAAAATATACCCATGGCTATGGTTTGGTGATGAGTCCGGTTAATATAGTGACAGAAGATGGCTTACCCGAACTTTTTATCAAAGATATTCCGCCTATCTCCCAAGTCGATTTGCAAGTGGATGAATCCGCCATTTACTATGGTGAAGAAACCGACACCTATATATTTACAGGTACAAATACCCAAGAATTTGACTATCCTCGTGGCGATGAAAATGCCTTCACCACCTACGCAGGAAACGGGGGCGTACCCATTCCTTCCCTCTGGCAACGATTAGCTTATGCTTATGATTTGGGCGATCTGAAAATTTTAATCTCCAATTACTTTATCAACACCTCCCACATTCATTACCATCGCCAGATTGGGGAACGGGTGAACCAAGTTGCACCCTTTTTGAGGTTTGATAAAGACCCCTACATTACCCTAATTAACGGCAGATTGCAGTGGATTATTGATGCCTATACAATAAGCGATCGCTATCCCTATTCTGAACCTGTTTCTCAAAGTAATAATGCTAGCGCCATCGTCCAAGGCGACGATATCGCCCAAATGTCTCTAGGCGATATCAATTATATTCGCAACTCCGTTAAAGTTGTCGTGGATGCGTTTAATGGCACTATGCAGTTTGTGGTTGTTGATGAAGATGACCCAGTACTGCAAACCTATCGCAAAATATTCCCCACCTTATTTACCGCCAACGACGCGATTCCCGCTGAGGTAAAAGCACATTTCCGCTATCCCCTAGATCTATTCACTATTCAGGGGCAAATGTATCTGTCCTACCACATGAATAATCCCCAAGTTTTTTATAACCGGGAGGATTTGTGGCGCTTTCCCACGGAAATTTATGAAGGGAATGAGCAGATCATGCAGCCTTACTATGCGATCATGCGTTTACCCGAAGCGTCGAGTGAAGAATTTATTCTGATTCTGCCCTTTACGCCCGTCAATAAAGATAACATGATTGCGTGGATGGCAGCGCGTTCTGATGGGGAAAACTATGGCAAATTGCTCTTGTACGAATTCCCGAAACAAAAACTCGTCTATGGTCCATCCCAAATTGAAGCTCGCATTGACCAAAATCCGCAAATTTCCCAACAATTAACCCTATGGAGTCAGGAAGGATCGCGAGTAATTCGCGGCGATTTATTAGTGATTCCCATTGACCAATCATTACTGTACGTCGAACCCGTTTATCTGCGGGCTGAACAAGGCGAACTTCCAGAATTGAAGCGGGTAATTGTTGCTTATGCGAAAGAAGTGGTTATGGAAGAAACCTTAGAGGAAGCTTTAGCCACTATCTTTGGCGGAACCCAAGCAGACGTGCAACAACCTACTGCGGCTCCACCCTCTGCTCCACCCTCTGCTCCACCCAAAGAAGGGGTGTCCACACTCGCCCAATCCGCCTTAGAAACCTATCAAAAAGCACAGGAAGCCATGCGTCAAGGGAATTGGCAAAAATATGGTCAATATCAACAAGAACTGGAGAGCATCTTACAGCAATTGAACCAAACCCAAAAATCTACGCCAAACCTGAGAAAGTCAGCAGGCGACCAAAATTAATATTAAATAAACCGCAAAAACTTGGGAAGAAAATGGTTCTATAATGACAGTTAGGTATAGCAACCTCCAAGGAGGTTAGGACACAGATGGCTCTTAGAGACGTAAGGCGTGGAACGTATCCAGAGATTCTGTTTCCCCTAATCGATGTGTCTACTGCTATATCAGTTACTATACCAATTCTCCAGAATGTTGCACCATATCCGACTAATTTCCCAGGAAAGTTTGACTTTAAAGTATTGAATGATAGGGAAGAGAGGGCGGGTTTAGCTGTGTCTAGATAAGGTAAGCAACGATAATGGTGAAACCCGCCCCTACAAACCAGGTTCCCTTGAGCCAAGTGAAAGGTTCCCACCTTGCAGATTTTTCAGATTCGCCAAATGGTTAAACAACGGCAGGAGCTTGCCAACCTCGCAAATAATAGTAAATCGAGGCGTAAAACTCTTCCACAATTCGCGTCGTGACAGTCAGCGCTTCTACAGAGGGGATAAAGGATTCAATCCACTGGGTTGGGGATGTTGTTCCCGGTTGAACGGTAAAGAAATCCGTCGGTTTAGCCACAACATTGTTGAGACCTACACTTCTAAACGCCTGTTGGGCGCGACGGCTGTTATAGGCTGAAGTAACCAGAAAAATGCGATTGTCTGCT
This sequence comes from Coleofasciculus sp. F4-SAH-05, assembly GCF_040222985.1. NCBI lineage: Bacteria > Bacillati > Cyanobacteriota > Cyanophyceae > Coleofasciculales > Coleofasciculaceae > Coleofasciculus > Coleofasciculus sp. F4-SAH-05. Next base: position 9,152 of record NZ_JAVKBY010000222.1, on the reverse strand, counting down.
ATTCCCTGATCGCGTAATATATCTTCGACTTCTTCGGCGCTGGTGCGGAGATTGATACCGGTGGGTTCAACCACAATCCGGGTTTGGGGAACCCCAAACTGTACCAGTAAGGTGCGAATATCATTGGCTTCGACAACTTGGTCTTGATTTCCTTCCAGATTAGGTCGAGGACCAGCACTAACCACGACTAAGGGGTTATTGCCAGATTGTCTATACAGTTGAGCGGCATAAAGAATGCGATCGCCCGTATCGGTGAGTTGAATTTGGGTTCGAGGCGGTTCATCGGGTTGGGTGGTGCCTTGTCCAAGAACCACAATCGCTGAGGCGGTTTGAGCCGCCGCCGACTCAGGCGTAACCACTGTTTGTTCCGTGCTAGCCGCCAACAGGTTAGAGAAAAAGGGCGTGCTGGCGAGGAGTAAAATTAGTAAGGCTGCCATAACCTGGTTCTTTGACTTGTCCAGCCCTTGGCGGAGGGCAAAACCCAACAGCACGATGGAAGCACCGACAGGTTTCAAGAAAAACGAGAGAACCTTCCAAATCGTTGATACTGCATCATTGCCGGGAGAGAAAAACGCCACAACAATGAAGCCAAACAGAAATAAACCCCCAAGCAAGGTAAAATACTCCTTGGGGATTACCTTCTTAAACAGGTTGTAGAGAATAACTGCAATCAGCAGCCAGATTAGGATTCGAGTCAGTAGTAAAAACATTGTGTTTTGACGGTGTAACGTTTGGATAGTGAGCGAGGAATTGTTACTTGTTAGTCTGACTCCTCAAAATAACAATTAACAAGTTAGGGGTGATTGGGATCAGGTTTTGTGTAACGTATCACTTGGGGAGAGCATGGTTCAAATAACCCTAACACGGGCATTATACTCGTCATTGTCCACAAGCATGAGGGAAATGAGGGAGAGGGGAGGGGGAGAGGTTTTGAGCAAAATTACTATTCAAGCAAAGACAAATAGCCAAAATATTTGTAAAGTTAGTCTATAAAACGAAACAGGGACGGTTTGAGCGTGTCGCAAGTCCAACCGGAAATTTTAGTGACTGGCGGAGCTGGATACATCGGCTCTCACACAGTATTAGCCCTGCAACGGGCGGGTTACAACGTCGTTGTCCTGGATAACCTGGTTTGTGGACATCGAGAGTTTGTAGAAGAGATCCTGAAAGTGAAATTGGTGATCGGGGATGTGGGCGATCGCACCCTGTTAGACCAACTCTTCGCCAGCCACAATATTGGCGCTGTACTCCACTTTGCCGCCTATATTGCCGTGGGGGAGTCGGTCATCTACCCCGCCAAATACTACCGCAATAACGTGAGTGGCACCCTGACCCTCTTAGAAGCCATGGTCGCCGCTGAGGTGAAAACCTTAGTGTTTCCATCCACCTGTGCGGTCTACGGGATGCCTCAGGAAGTGCCAATGACCGAAGACCATCCTCAAAATCCGATTAATCCTTATGCGACGAGTAAGTGGATGATGGAGCGAATGCTAGCGGATTTTGATCGCGCCTACCAGTTACGTTTCATTGTGTTTCGCTTTTTCAACGCGGCTGGGGCGAATCCCGAAGGACTACTCGGTGAAGATCATTACCCAGAAACCCATCTGATTCCCTTGGTCTTGTGGACAGTATTAGGCAAACGCGACTCAATTGCCATTTGGGGAACAGACTACTCCACCCCAGACGGAACCTGCTTGCGCGATTATATTCATGTCAGCGACTTGGCAGATGCCCATATCCTCGGGCTAGAGTATTTGTTACAAGGTGGCAAGAGTGAAATCTTTAATTTAGGCAGTGGCAATGGTTTCTCCGTGCGACAGGTGATTGAAACAGCAAGGCAAGTCACCCAGAAAGAGATTAAAATCATTGAGTGCGATCGCCGCCCTGGTGATGCACCGATTTTGGTGGGTAGTAGCGACAAGGCGAGGAAAATTTTGGGTTGGTCTGCCAAATACCCGGAACTCAGTAAAATTATCAGCGATGCTTGGCAGTGGCATCAACGGCGTCATCATTAGTAAAGTATGGACAATTGCTATTTTCTTAGAAACTGGGAGTTCACATAAGTTTTTTGAAGCAGTGAAACAATTATCGGTGAATAAACACACCCAGACTGGAAAGGCTACAAACAACCTCAACTCTACCAACAAAAGGACTCTTGCCCTAGAAGCTCGACTCAGCCGTTTGGAATCCATTGTTGGGCAAATTGGTGAGGCGGTGCTTGCCACAACCGAGACGGTTGAATGTCTGGGCAAGCGGGTTGATGCTTTGGCTGTGCAGGTACAACACCAAGGGCATCAAGTTCAACAACAGGGTTACCAACTCTTTGCCTTGAGTGATGCGGTGCAAACCTTAGCCGAAAACCAAAATGAGTCACTCGCAGAACTTGGAGAACTCACTGAAACACTCCAACGCCTTGCGGCTGCGATCGAAGCCCAGCAGAAGTCAGTAAGCTAGGACATAAAGGTGAGAATTTTCTTAACGGATGAAACGACCACGTATTAGGAATAACCCTTCTGCCCTCTGCCTGCTGCCTTCTGCCTTTTGCAATAGGTATCGTCCCCGGCGAAATTTCCTGCGGCTAAGTGTCACAGCTGTGATTAGCCTCTTGGCAGTAAGCTGTGGTCAGAGCAAGGTTGCCCAGTGTAATCAAATGATTCAAGTGGCGAATCAGGCGGTCAGTGACGCCAAAGTCGTGACCAGTGGAGTTCAAGAGGACAATCCACAAGCTGAGGCAATGCGACAAGCGGCGGCTGTCATGGATAAGGCTTCTGAAGAAATGAACGCGATAGAGGTAACCGACGAGACGTTGCAAGACTATCAAGCCAGTTTTGTTAACATGTATCGCGATACGAGTCAAGCGATGCTTAATTTCGCGGTGGCGTTTGAGCAGAAAGACCGCCAAGGGGCGGAAACAGCACAGATGAGTTTACAGCAAGCAACGACTCCAGAAAAGCAATTAGTTGATAATCTTAATGCTTACTGCTCCGGTCAATAATGATATAGGGGGAGCTGGGGGAGATGAGGATCATGTAGAGACGTAGCATGCTACGTCTGGGAGCTGGGGGAGAATAAATGAAACTACAGCTTATCTGAACAGTCTTGTATTGGGGGATAACGATTCTTGAAATATGCCTTGGTGCACGAGTGGCTGACTCCCAACGCAACGGGTGGTTCTGAACTGGTGGTTCGAGAAATCCTCAAGTCCGTTGATGCTGATTTGTATGCCTTGATTGATTTTGAATCAACCAATCCCCACAGTTATTTGTTTGGACGCCGGATTGGTACGACCTTTCTACAGCATTTTCCTTTGGCTAGCAAGGGGGTGCAGAAATATTTACCCCTGCTGCCCTTAGCTATTGAACAGCTAGACTTGCGGGATTACGATGTGATCCTCTCCTCCTCCCATGCTGTTGCTAAAGGGGTTCTGACTCGTCCGCAACAGTTGCACATCTGCTACTGCCATACACCGATGCGCTACGCTTGGGATTTGACCTTTGATTACCTCAACAGCAGCGCTATGGGGCGGGGACTCCCTGGGTCAATCACGCGGTATCTGCTGCATCGGTTGCGTCAATGGGATGTGATCTCAGCCAATCGGGTGGATTATTTTATTGCCAACTCCCGCCATACAGCACGACGGATTTGGCGCTGCTACAGGCGAGAGGCACAGGTGATTTACCCTCCGGTTCATACTGAACGGTTTTCTTTCCAGGCTCAAAAGTCAGATTTTTACTTGACGGTTTCTCGATTGGTTAGTTACAAGCAAGTGACTTTAATCGTGGAGGCGTTCAATCAACTGGGATATCCTTTGGTCGTCATTGGTGATGGACCTCAATTGCAGGCGCTGCGCCATCTGGCTAAACCCAACGTGCAAGTGTTGGGTTTTTGTTCCGATCGCGTGGTCGAGGAGTATATGGCACAGGCGAAAGCGTTTGTCTATGCTGCCTGTGAAGATTTTGGCATTGCCCTGGTGGAAGCTCAAGCCTGTGGTACACCCGTTATTGCCTATGGTGCTGGTGGGGCATTGGAAACCGTTCAGGATATCCGGAAACATCCGGATCAGGGTACGGGTCTGTTTTTTCTCGACCAAAGTCCTCAGGCTTTGATGGAGGCGGTGGAAGCCTTTGAAGCACGATCCACTGCCTTTAGTCCCGAACAGATACAATTAAACGCGGCTCAATTTGCGCCAACTGTTTTTAGCGATCGCTACTTGACGTTTCTGGACGGCTGCTATCGAGACCACCTGTCGCGATGTTGAGTCATAAATTCCAGTTTCCTGGTCGCTATTGCCTTAGCTAACCGCTTCTGGCTTTATGATCGTGACGTGTGGTGTGAAGTGAAGGAGTAAGATGACTGCCCAAAGCCAACTTATCTCCGTCAAGACGTTGCGAGCGTTCGTGAAGCGTGGTATCCAGCCCCGCGCTCCACGCAGTAGACCCAAAGGTCTGTCTCGATATCGCTTAGACGGAATTTTTGCCAAGCGGCTGTTTGATGTCGTATTTTCCCTATCGATTCTCACGTTGTTTTTCCCGATTTACCTGCTCTTAGCCATCCTAATCGCTATCAGTTCACCCGGTCCTATTTTTTATGTTCAGGAGCGAATCGGTAAAGATTATAAGCCGTTTAGCTGCATTAAATTTAGAACGATGGTGGAAAATGCTGATGAAATATTGATAGAAATGATGACAGAATCAACTTCTATTCGTTGTGAGTTTGAAGCTAATTTTAAGCTCAAAGAAGACCCCAGGGTCACCTGGATTGGTAAATTCTTGCGATATACCAGTTTGGATGAGTTTCCACAATTTTGGAATGTTTTGAAAGGAGATATGAGTGTGGTCGGTCCTCGCCCATTAGTACCGGAAGAAATGCATAAATACGGGCATTACATGGATAAAATCTTGACAATTAAACCAGGCATTACTGGACTATGGCAAGTTTCCGGTCGCAATGATATTCCCTATAAACGTCGGGTACAAATCGATGTTTATTACGTAAATTTCCAAAATTTTTGGCTTGATTTATGGCTGGTTTTGAAAACTATCGGCGTAATGATTGCTCCAAAAAATAATGGGGCTTACTGACGAATTAAGCATTGAGAGCAGGGGAGGATTAATTCAGAATTAAACCTCTCGGCTCAACTGTAGTAAATGAGCGTAGTATTGGGATGGCTTCGGCGTTCAATGCTTAGTTTATCTATCGCTAAGTAGTTGGACTTTATTAAAGTTAACGGTTGAGATGAGGGAACAGGGAACACCTCGACTTACCTCGGACTTCGGCGTGAGCGCGGCTCGACTGAACTTCGACAGGCTCAGTTGCCGCGCTCGCCGAACGTCTCAGTCGAACGCTTCGCTCGGTAACACGCTCGGTGTGTCACAGGGAACAGTAACAATTTGAAGCTGGTTAACATTTCTTAGTGCAGGGGACATAATTTATGTCCAGGTGCTTAGTGACGTAAATCAACCAAACACCGGACTGAACAACGATGACAAAATCGTGCAATTCCAGATTATCTAACTCCGACATGGTAGGCTTGATAAGTTATGAGTCAAGAGAAAGTTGATCGATGCAGGGAATTTTAGGATAATCTAAGGAATAATTTCCCTGATCCCAAAATCCAGATGGGAGATTAACACTTTTGTCCACCACTGTTGCCCATACGCATCACAGGACGATTCAAGGATGACGCAACCCAAACGAGCGCTGATTACAGGCATAACAGGTCAAGACGGTTCCTACTTAAGTGAGTTATTACTAGAGAAAGGCTACGAAGTTCACGGGATTGTCCGGCGGACTTCCACCTTTAACACCGATCGCATTGACCATATCTATGTTGATCCTCATAATCAGGCTGCCCGATTATTTCTGCACTACGGAGACTTGACCGATGGCGTTACCTTGCGCCGCATTCTCGAAGAGGTTAGACCCAAAGAAATTTACAATTTGGGCGCTCAATCTCACGTTCGCGTCAGTTTTGACTGTCCGGAATATACGGTGGATGCGGTAGGAATGGGAACCCTGCGCCTGTTGGAAGCGATTCGGGATTATCGAAATCGCACAGGTATTGATGTGCGCTTCTATCAGGCGGGTTCGTCGGAAATGTTTGGTAAAGTCCAGGAAGTTCCCCAAAAGGAAACCACTCCATTTTATCCCCGTAGTCCTTATGCTTGTGCTAAGGTGTATGCCCATTGGCAAACGGTGAATTATCGCGAGTCTTACGAGATATTTGGTTGCAATGGTATCTTGTTTAACCATGAATCGCCGCGTCGGGGAGAAACCTTTGTCACCCGTAAGATTACTCGTGCGATCGCCCGGATTGTGTCTGGACAGCAGAAAAAACTCTATCTGGGGAATCTAGACGCCAAGCGAGACTGGGGCTATGCAAAAGACTATGTTCAAGCCATGTGGCTGATGCTGCAACAAGACGAACCCGACGATTACGTCGTCGCCACAGGTGAAACTCACTCAATTCGCGAATTTTTGGATATTGCCTTTAACTGTGTCGGTAAGAATTGGCAAGATTATGTAGAGTTTGACCCCCGTTATTTACGTCCTGCGGAAGTCGAATTACTCATTGGTGATCCCACGAAAGTCAAGCAAAAGCTAAATTGGCAACCGTCTTTATCGTTTGAACAGTTAGTCGCCCTGATGGTGGAAGCCGATTTACGCAGCTTCGGCGAGTCATCATTGAATGGTGAAGGGGCAGAACTGTTTGAAAAACACAATGAAAATAGTTACGAACGTTCCGCTGCTCACGCACCTGTTGATTGAGCCAACGTCAAAAGTAGGTATTTGTCAGGGCGGACGCGAGTTACTCAGAGAAGACGATAACCAATAATGGATCAATATTATCCGCCCTGGAATTAGGGATTATTCAGTGTTTTCAAAAATCTAATATGACCATGAACAAGGACTCAAAAATTTATGTAGCCGGTCATCGTGGCTTAGTGGGTAGCGCCATTGTTAGACATTTACGCGATAACGGTTATACCAATCTTATCCTCAAAACCAGCCAAGAGGTGGACTTAAGACGCCAGCAAGACGTTGAGAATTTCTTTGCCGCTGAACGTCCAGAGTACGTGTTTATCGCGGCGGCAAAAGTCGGGGGAATTAATGCCAACAATACCTACCGGGCTGAGTTTCTCTATGACAACTTAATGATTGAGTCAAATATTATTCATAACGCCTATTTGTCTGGTGTGGAAAAGTTGTTATTTCTCGGCTCATCCTGTATCTATCCAAAACTATGTCCCCAGCCGATGCAGGAAGAACACCTCCTCACTGGGTTTCTGGAACCCACAAATGAACCTTATGCGATCGCGAAAATTGCCGGACTCAAACTTTGCGAGAATTATTGTCGGCAGTATGGCGTGAATTTCATCTCCGCTATGCCCACGAATCTCTATGGTCTTAATGATAATTTCGATTTAGCCAATTCCCACGTTCTCCCCGCCCTGTTGCGAAAAACCCATGAAGCTAAAATTAACAAGGCTGAGGCTGTGGAAATTTGGGGAACGGGTTCGCCGCTGCGGGAATTTTTATACGTGGATGACTTAGCTGATGCCTTAGTTTTCCTGATGAATCACTATGACGATATCCAATTCGTGAATGTGGGTACAGGAGAAGAAGTTTCGATCAAAGACTTGGCGATGTTAATTAAAGCGGTGGTTGGCTATGAAGGTGAGTTAAAATTTGATTCCTCTAAACCAGATGGCACACCACGTAAACTCTTAGATACCTCAAAAATTAATGCCGCTGGTTGGCACCCCAAAATTTCGTTAAAGAAAGGTCTAGAATTGACCTACCAATGGTTTGTTGAGAACTATGACAGGATTAAAGGAAAATAGTCTGATCGATGAACTTTAATTGTCTGTCATTAAAGTTAACGGTTGAGAGTAGGGAACAGGGAACAGGGAACAGGGAACAGGGAACAGGGAGAACCGATACCATATATACACTGAGGTTGAGTCCGAACAAATATGAGAACTGGGTTATGAAATTAACCCTGAATAACTGGAAAACATTGATACAGCAAAGCTTTGATGCTTTTTTTGAGAGGGCAAGGCAACCAAGATTACTATCATTCTGAGTCTTATCCCTTAAAATAATCTAGATATGGGGATTCTATAGGATAAGGATTATTTATCTCTATGAAACAGGCGATTCGGGTGGTACTATCACTATTACCCCTACTGGTGCTGGGCATAAGTCGCGATCGCGCTGACGCCACGCCTACTCAATGCCGCCAAATTCGCCAGGTACGCCGCCTCGCGATACAACAAGGCTTAGACGACGAAAACCTGGCTACTCTAGAAGCGCAATACTGTGACACCGCCCAACCCTCAGCAGTAGAAAGGATTCCACCGCCAACCGCCAGCCAGGAATGTCTGGATCTCACCATCATGACACGACTGGCGCGACTGTCTGACGGAAATAACAATCTGGTGCGATTAGTGGAGAGTCAACAACAATTCGCCTGTGGATTAGCCGATACCTGGGGACGAGCAATTATTGAATATCCGAATGGACAACGGGCGAAAATCGGTGACAATTGGCAGTATCCCAACGGACAAACAGCCAAATTTGGCGCAATTTGGAACTATCCCAACGGACAAACGGCAAAAGTCGCCTCTCGCTGGTACTATCCCAATGGGGAAATCGCGAAGTTTGGCACCCGCTGGAGTTACCCCACAGGACAAACGGTAAACTTTGAAAATCTGGTAACCTGGGCGTGCAGTATCATCAACCGGGATGAATGCGCCTCACGATTATTGGCGTTGCGAAATACCAATAATTTTTGGAGTGAAATGGCAACATTAGAGTTAGCTTGGCAAGCTTACAGAATTAGCGATGGTGCAGGTTCCCTCGTGATTCATCTGAGGGATGAAACCGAGCGATGCGTTTAGTTTAGCAACTAAAGTTGCTTTTCTTTCTAATCTTAGGTATAATAATAATATGAGAAACAGAGTTTGTCGGTGATAACTTTGTACAAATAAAAACCTTCTGAAAAATATTAAATGGTGTAATTGATCTTGCTAGGATGTCAAACGAGCCAAAATTCGTACAATGCCGATTTTCTCAGTCGATTTTCTCAGTCGATTTTCTCAGTCGATTTTCTCAGTCGATTTTCTCAGTCGATTTTCTCAGTCGATTTT
>NZ_JAVKBY010000218.1:0-13033 GCF_040222985.1 Coleofasciculus sp. F4-SAH-05 | reverse complement strand
GTTGATAGTTCCGACAGTGCCAAAAACTAGCGTTCATTCTTGGGTGTCATGACCAAAAAAGCGTAGCCAACCTTGCCAGATGGTAGGTTACTCTTTTTTACGGCTGAGTCTGCACGCTCACCCCGCCTCCCCAAAATGTTTAGTTTTGGGTAGGTATGGGTAGACATTTACGAGCGGTTTGTCCTGATTTGCCCACTGTCGATTGGAAAAAAGGCTGTAGCAACTTGGACACGGAGATCTACAAGCGATGTGCAACAACATGAGGAAGTTTTCACCAGCATCCTATTTTAGGGGAGAACGTGAAAGCGTAGTCATTTTATCCAATCAATCAGCCAAGCGTCTTACGTTTGATGCTAAGGGCAACGATGACAATCGCGGCAGCGGTCGCTAAATGGTGATTCACCAGGTAAGCCGCTGAATTAAGCTTGAGCATCAAGCTAGATTTAACCCAGTTTGATTAAGTTATTCGGAGCAGATAGAGCAATTGAAGGTAAAGCCGAAACAGTAACCCAGCTTGAGAAGCTGGGTTTTCGCTTATCGGAAAGCCGATCAATTGAAATATGCACCCCTGCACCTCAGCCCCCGTTCCCCTGCTTCCCGACACCGGGCGGTCGGGAATTTTAATAAAATTTAACAATCGTCAAACAGTTGCGGTTATCATCCATGCGTGTATAACTGAGCTTATCGGCAATTTTTTGCATGATAGCCAATCCTCGCCCTCCTTCCGCCTGATCAGCAGGTAAGGACGACGGAGTTCGGAGCCGCCGTTCAAAATCAAAAGGCGCTCCACAGTCCCAGACCCGTATCTCTAGGCGTTGGGGCGATTGCCCCAGAATTACCTCAACCTCAATGGAAACACTGGGCGGCAGGTCTTTGTGGGCATATTTCACCGCGTTAGTGTATCCTTCCGCAAGCGCTAGTTTGCACTGTAACCAGAGTTTTGTTTCGATTGAGGAGGGGTGAAGCTCCCCAAACCAGGATAAAACCTGGTCTAACGCATTCAGGTCGGAAGGAAATTGCTTGCTAAATGTTTGAAGCTCTCTCAACTGCTCAAAGCCTTTCACATCAACGACATCAAATTCAGAATTAAAATGAACAGATACTCCCTGTGAAAAAATCCAGTCTACCCTAGATTTATCCCTTGCTCTACCATTTATGCACTGACCTTGCGATCTTTATCACTTTCTCATGAAAGTAACCATAGCTTCCTCGAGTCTTCCTTCTTGTTGTAAGCGCGTGCATCTGCAATCTCCTTGAGTGACTTGTATTATCTCGATGCCATGACCCAAATTCTAATTATTGATGACGACCCTGCCATTCAAATACTGCTGAAACGGACGCTTCATAACCAAGGTTATGACGTCACCATCGCTAGCAACGGCGAAGAGGGTCTTGAACTTGCGCGGCAGTTGCGTCCGGCGTTGGTCATTTGTGATTGGATTATGCCAAGGATGAACGGACTAGAAGTCTGTCGTCAAATTAAGGCAACCCCAGCACTATCAACCACTATGTTCATTTTGCTGACATCTCTCGGTTCCGTTGGGGATCGCGTGAAGGGACTGGATGCTGGGGCGGATGACTTTATCTGTAAGCCAATCGAAATCGCTGAGTTGCAGGCGCGAGTGCGTTCCGGCTTGAGATTGCATGAACTAAGCCGCGATTTGCAGCACCAAAAACAGTTGCTGGAAATGGAACTCGCAGAAGCGGCGGAGTACGTCCGTTCCATTCTGCCAGACCAGATGACTGAACCGCCTGTGACTATTGACTCTCGATTCATTCCCTCTCGGCAATTAGGAGGTGATGGCTTCGATTACTACTGGTTGGATTCAGAACACCTGGCAATTTATCTGTTAGATACGGCTGGGCATGGCTTGAGAGCCGCCTTACCAACGCTGTCGGTGTTAAATCTATTGAAAGCACGCACCCTGCCGAATATTAACTATTACCAACCCAGCGACGTTCTGCGAGGGTTAAACCAGACCTTTCAGATGACAGCACGCAACGATAAATACTTTACCATCTGGTATGGAGTCTATAATCGGACGAAGCGTCAACTTGTTTATGCCAGTGCTGGACATCCACCGGCTGTCTTATTCTCGGGTAAGCCATCATCTAGTCTGGAGGTCAATCTTTTGAAGACAACGGGACTGCCTGTGGGTATGCTGCTTGAGGCTGAGTATGCTGATGATAGCTGCGACGTCAGCGAATCCAGTTCCCTTTACATTTTCAGTGATGGGATTTACGAGATTCACCAACCCGATGGTAATATCTGGGGACTTGACTCATTCGTCAAACTTCTGGGTGAGTGTAGAATAGATAGCTCGTGTAATCTAAACTCGATCTTAGAGGGCGTTGACATATTAAATCCCAACGACTTTTTCGATGATGATTTGTCTTTGCTAGAAATTAACTTTGATTAGATGGGCTCCCCGACTTCCTAAGCTGGCGAAGGAACGGCTGACGTCGGGGTTTCCCGCCCTCAATCTGGGTTGACTCTCCCCTTTAAGGACAGGTCAGAAGGCAGAGGGGTCAACCTTGGTCGTGGTTGACCAATGGTATCCCTCAACTAAAACCTGCTCAAGATGCCACGCTCAATAAGCATTTTTGGCTCAACAAAACCTTGATATACCGTAGGGTGGGTTGAGCGAAGTCGAAACCCACCAGCATACCAGTCAGCGCCATTCGTATTAAATTTTGTAAATATCCCTAAAAGCCTTACACAAACGGAACAGTATAAAAGGGAGTCAAAATTCCCCAAACGGATTGGGTATTAGCCATAGAACCCCATATTTGGATAGAAGAATTGCCCGCCAAGGATTTGCATTCCTGGCGGGTTGTTAGTGACATCCTCCTACATTCAATCAAAGATTAGAATGTAGGCTTCCTTCAGTACAGCCTTTGGAACCATACCTCCAGCGTTTTATAGTGGGGATATGCTAAAGCCCACTTCTTGCTTATGCGCAAGGAAAATAGGAGCTTAATACTCTCCCTTCAGCACGGGGATTCTTACTGGGCTTCGCCAAATTGGGCTAACCTAGAGAATTATGCACTAGAAGAGACAGCCTCCTCAAACGCTTCTCGTGTGGGAAAGATTTCAAAGACCCGATCCATGCTTGTCAGTTCAAATAACATTTTGATCTGTTCGTTGACTGAGCAAACAAAGAGCTTTCCCCCAGCAGCACGAACGGTCTTAAGGGCAAGAACTAGCGCCCCTAAGCCCGAACTATCCATAAAGGTAACGTCTTGAAAATCAATCAATACGATGTCGGCATTTGATTGCACAAGGTCGCTAATCTCTTGACGAAATTGACCGGCTTTTGTGCCATCTAAGATACCAGAGGGTTGAACAACTTTAACCACAGGACTCATATACTACTTATGACTGCCGTTACAGAAATATCCAGACCTTGCCAGTATAGCCGCGACAATTCAAATCAGCCAAATTTTGGGACTGAGAAGAGATGTCGTTTTTAGGCAGTTTTTATCCTCTGGAGAGATTATAGAGATATCTCTCTTGAGTAACTTCATTCTGTTTTCCTTGGATCAGCTATCTGCATTGGTCAGGGATGGAATGTATCTCAACTTGGGTGGAGATACGTCACTCCTTACCGAGTCCAGCCGTATCCATCCGGATTTTTTCGGTAAGCACATTAACTTTGACGCTCCCTTGGCTAAAAGCGAGGGATTCTTGGGCTGAATATTGCCGTTCAGGTTTCCCTTACTGTGGTCTTATACACTCATGTCTACGGTATGCTCCGTACTCCTCAAGCGTGGATTACCGTCCGCCCGACGGTATGTACAGATATTACCATCTTTTCTGGCAATTCATCCCGTCACTAAAGGTGAAGGACTTCTTGCCGGATTCGATAAAATCTGGAGACTGTTGAGTGAGGTTTGAATGGATGACTTTGGACGTCCCAGGTAGCGGCAACCTTGATCTCAGGGGTAAATGACTTGGTAAGCTTCAGTAAGGATATTACTAAATTGGGCAATGACAGACCAAGTTTTGATTCTGGGAGGACGAGGACGTATCGGCAGCAATGTTATGCAAGATCTCATTGCCCATACCCCAGCACAAATTACGATTACAGGGCGTCACCGGACATCAAAGACAGCATTTTCGCCGCAGGTGCAGTTTCTCACCCTAGATTTAGCCGATCGCGATGGGTTGAGGCGGGCGATCGCGTCTCATAATCTGGTCATCCATTGTGCGGGTCCTTTTCTCTATCGAGACGCCTCGGTTCTCAAAACCTGCCTTGAGATGGGCGTAAATTATCTGGATGTGAGTGATAATCGCGCCTTTATTCACAAAGCCTTCGCCAGTCACGAAGCAGCAGGGGCGGCGGGTGTCACGGCGATTATCAATACTGGGGTTTTTCCGGGAATCTCCAATAGCATGGTGCGTCAGGCGGTTGAACAATTGGATCAGCCGGAAACCATTCACCTGAGTTATGGTGTAACCGGTTCCGGTGGGGCTGGCGTAACGGTGATGCGAACCACGTTTCTGGGGTTATTAGAACCCTTTGAGGCGTGGATTGATAACCAGTGGCGTCAGGTAAAACCCTATAGCGATCGCGAAACGGTTCATTTCCCCCAACCTTATGGCAAAGTCGGTGTCTACTGGTTTGATGTACCCGAAACCGTTACCCTTGTCAACTCCTTCCCCGTGAAAACCGTGATCACCAAGTTTGGCTCAATTCCCGATATTTATAACCACCTCACCTGGATCACCGCCCATCTGTTTCCCGCCGATTGGTTAAGGAAACCCGAAAATATCGAGTATCTGTCCCAACTCAGCTACCGTATGACCCAACTTAGCGATCGCATCAGTGGCATTGGAATTGCCATTCGCGCCCAAGTCACAGGTTACCAGGCTGGCAAACCTGTCACTGTTATCTCAACCTTGGTGCATGAAAATACGGCAGCAGCGGCTGGTGCAGGTACAGGCAGCATCGCCCAGTCTATCTTGGCAGGTCAACTCAGTAAACCGGGTATTTGGTCAGTTGAACAAGCGCTGACAACGGAATTATTTGAACAAGCGATGCAACGCCGAAATATCCAAATTTATTCGCAAACGACCCCACTGACCTAAAACTTGAACGTTATTTGTTAGAGTTGATATATTTTTGGAAACTTGCGGGGAAACGAATTATTCAATTTGTATTATTTTGCACCTAACAATATTTAGTTTTATTTTTTTGATTGATAGAACCAGAAAATGTTGGGCTTTTTCCGGAGTTTTAAGCTAAGCTTAGTATGGTTTAAAAGTATTACAGATGTAAAAATGAGTGTAAACTCTTGAGAGTTTCTTGATGTTTAGGCTTGGTTGTTAATCATACCTAAACATCAAGAAACTTATCGACTTACTTCTGTATAACTAAACACCTAGATAAATGAAGAACACATCTCATTAATCTATCCTAAAAGTAAGGAGCAAATATGTTAGAAATAAAACGCGATAAACTAGGACAACTCAGCAGCATTGAATCCTTCCGAGCGATTGTGGAAGGCATGACAGACGCTTTAGGAGACAAGGCTACAGCCGTAGCACTGACCTCTGCGGGTCGGAAGCACGGTAAGGAAGTTGCTGCAAAGTTGGGCTTCAACGGTTCCGAACAAAACTTAGAGGATGCCGCCAAACAAATCACGGAACTTTTGGGAGAAAAAGGTTCTCGTCTTTGTATCATTGATCGCATTGTTCGGGACGGTGATTCCATCAAAGTCTATGCCTTAGAAACCCTCTGTGCGATCGGTGGAACCGAGGAAAGTCCTCCCAAGTGTACCTTTACACTCGGTTTAGTCTGGGGAGTCTTAGGTGAACTACTCCAATCGAAACTGAAGGCAAGTCAAACGGAATCGGTACTCCGGGGTGACAGTTACGATTTGTTTGAGTTTACCATACTCACCTAATCTCTAAAAAGAGCGGCTTTTTATTTTCTTAAAGGATAATTTTAAAGGAAAAAAGCCGCCGTTAGTAGAGACGTAGCATACTACGCCTCTACATTATTTATTGGTATGTAGAAGCGGAAAAAGATAAGGTTTTTTCCAAAATTGTAGGGGCGCACATCGGTGCGCCCCTACAACCCGCAAAATCTATTCCCCAATTTTACACGCCACTATAGAAAACCCTCTTGCTACTGGCGTAAGATCTCAGTATGACCCGAATGCAACGGTTAAAACGTTAAAAGCATTCTGTCTCTGTTTAAGACAAATCCTTTCTTTTTGTACCAATCTACGATAAAAGGAGTCTTAGTTTTGATCGGAGTTAGACGTATTCCTTTAACGCCTTGGCATTTAAGTTGAGCGATGGCTTCGTTTAAAAGCTGATTTCCGAATCCTTTACCTCGACAGTTAGGCTTAACTTCGATGAGATTAATGACACCAAACCCATCGGGAGCGATGCTAAACACGATTTCCCCGACAATCTCGTTTTGGACGATTAATTCAAACATAATTCACCTTACCGCTGAATCGCGGCGTTGTATTAACCTGAGTTCGATGCCAAAGGCTGATAACGTAATGAGGTGGGATACAGGTTACAGGGTTTTCCGAAAAATGAACACCTGTAGCGACGCTGAACTCAGAGGTATTGGCTAAATTCAAGTGCGCTGCACTAGCTAGTTTTTCTACAAATCCTGGGCTGTATTGCTGAAGACACTCAAAATTCTTAGGATTGTCTCAGTTTTTGCCCTGATGGTTGATTTACTCTAATCAACCGATTTTAATGAGTCTTAGGACTATTCTTTTTTGAATAGATTCTCCTTAGCAAATCTGAAAGATGGTGTCAAGTTTTCGAGGCTAAATTCCATGATTCAGAGAAAAATAGAGAGTTGTTTTATCCTTTTTAACACATGTCTATATTATAGCTTACTTATTAGCTTATATGGGTTGAGTCCGTGTCAAGACTTGCCAAATGTATTGCATGTAATACAATTGAACAGAGAGAGAATCAAGTTGAATGGCACTGAAAATTTGCATTAGGGAATCACCGAAACCTTTGATATACCGTAGGGTGGGCATTGCCCACCAACATACCAGTCAGTGGCATTCTACTCAAGTTGCCAGTTCATCATTCTTAGTGCAAGCATCTTGACCACTTTTTATCGGCAAAAAAAAATATATAAGTTTCCGGATTGCATCAATTCAATCGGTATAGTATTCATAGAAACAGCAAGACAATATGTCTAAAGACAGCTAAATATCTATGATCAGGAATTTAGTATTATTCAATAAATTCTTGAATTAATGGCAATTTAACTGGCTATAATTTTCTTGCTAAATACCTTATTGGTTGATGAAGTGTTCCAACTATATGTTGTCAAAAATAAGGAGTCAACGTGTTAGAACTCAAACGAGATAAATTAGGACAATTCAGCAGTATTGAATCCTTCCGGGCGCTGGTTGAAGGGATGAGCGATGCCTTAGGTGAAAAAGCGACAGCCGTTGCTCTGACGGCGGCTGGTCGTAAGCATGGGCAAGAACTAGCGGGAAAGCTAGGGTTCAAAGGGACGACCCAAAACTTGGAAGATGCAACCAAGCAAATCGCCGAAGTTTTGGGTGAAGAGGGCGCTCGTTTGTGTATCATCGACAAGATTACGCAAGAGGGCGACACTGTCAAGGTTTACGCCACAGAAACCCTCTGCGCGATCGGCGGAACTGATGAAGAACCTCCTAAATGTACTTTTACCCTCGGTTTAGTTTGGGGCGTTTTAACCGAACTGCTTCAGCAAAAAATAAAGGGTTCACAAACAAAATCAGTCCTTCGAGGTGATTCTTACGACCTGTTCGAGTTTATTACTGTTGAGTAATTCGACAAAAAGCAGCTAAGAGGATTGCTCTGCTATCACACTCGGCAAATCTTCTCTTAGCCGCCATTTCATTTGCTCATCGTGAGCTGACTGGGTAGCCTTACCGTTTGGGCTAAAACCCAGAAGTAGGTAGCTATAACATCGAACCAGTCAGCCATGCTTGTCCTAGTTACATAACTTAACTTCATTGTCCTCTATTAACGTTAAGGAGAAACACAAAAATGGGAATCAATACTCAGAAACTGAGTCACCTGGTTCAGAATTTTGTCTCAACGACAACTGACGTGCTAGGTGCTGCAATTGTCACGCCGGATGGTTTACCCCTGGCGTCTAGCTTACCGGGTTCAGTGGCTGAAGAGCGTATCTCAGCAATGTCCGCCACCATGCTGTCTCTGGGTGAACGAATTTCCAAAGAACTCTTGGGAGGTCAAACCAGTCGCATTTTAGTCGAAGGTGATGACGGCTACAGCATTATGACCGATTGCGGTCCAGAAGCCGTTTTCATCGTTCTAGCTGGGAAAGATGCCAAACAAGGCGCTCTCTACTTAGATATAGGTCGAACTGTTACCCAGATTAAAGTCAGTTTGGACTAGTTCGGTAAGTCTCTTACCCACACCCTGACTTTTTCCAGGATACTGCTGGTCAATTAACTGGGGCGTCAGCCCCCTTCCCTAGCCCTCCCCTGCAAGGGGAGGGGCTTTCAGCATTGGTGTCAACTTAAGCCACAACCCTTGCCAATCATAATTTTCAGCGAGGGTGTCCCTGCTTCCCCTGCTTCCAGACGTTCCACCGGAACGTCTCTACATGGCTCCCCCTTCCGTGCAACACAAGCGAAGTATCCTTAAATTATGATGACAAATAATAAAAATATACATAAGCGAAATTGTATATCTGGAGACAAGACTAGAGATAACCACAATACTAATTTGAGTTAACCTCCGGACTTATCTGCTAACCCACGAAAAAAGGTAATGTCAGGAACGTTATGTCTTTTGTCCTTTGTCATTGGCAAAGGTTTGAGGCAGATTTAGTTTGTGTAGCCGTGTTAGTGTTAATACCGTAGGGTGGGCATTGCCCACCAGCTTTAAGTCAGTGACATTCATCCTAAATGTGCGTTGTATTCAGTTTATTTAAATGCTATGCTTTGCTTTTAATTTGGTATTTAAATAAAATGTGCTGCTTAATTTTATACATACAAGTTTCTTTACAAAAACAGCACAAAAAAATATGGACAAATATAAAGATTATTTGTTATTAATAAAGAAGATTAAAAATTCATGCTAGCAAGAGAAAACTATGACCTTATATGCTGATGCATTTATGCAAAAAATGGCAAAGCGTATTAGCTTTACCGATGAAGACAAAGCAATCCTCAAAACCAACGCGACTTGGGGCAAAGACATCGCTCCAGAAATGGCAAATCATTTCTATGCTTATTTGGGACGAGATCCAGAAATGAGCGAAATTTTGAATGCAAAAGAAGGACGAATGCATCGTCTGCGTGAAACCTTTACGCAATGGTTTTACGAAATGTTTACAGGTATAGATGATTGGGGTAATGCTTATGCCGATTGCCGCTGGCGAATTGGTCTAGTGCATGTGCAGATTGGCATTGGACCGCAACATGTGGTTCCAGCCATGGCAATTGTGGTTAATGCTGTAGGTCAAAAGCTAAAAGAGGCAGACAAAAATGAAGAATTACGGGATGCCCTCAGTCGAATTTGCATGATTGATCTGGTATTTATTGAACAAGCCTATATTGAAGTCACGTCAGCCGCCGTACTTCAAGAAACTGGCTGGACAGAAGGCTTATTCAAACGCCTCATTTCCACAGGTGCAGCTTCGATATAATTCAACACTTAACTGTATTAGCAATCTCTCAAATTTTAGCAGTAGTCAAACAATCAATTTCTCGTTTTAGCCACTCAACAAGCCAAACAAGGACTTTTGATGTTGGAAATAAAACGGACTATTGGTGACCTTAAGTCTATCTTGCTGTAAAGCAAAAAACAATCGTCAGGCACTATTTAAAAGGCTGTAATTAATTGCAAAATAATAGCAATAAATATCCTGACATTGCTCAACTATACCCTGAACAGCATTTTCTGTTTTTCCTTCCACATCAAACACCAAACGTATTCTTTGAGTTCAAGATAGTTGTGATTTAGTTTTTGGAGTTCTGTAGGTGACTAAAACAACTTTATGTAATAAGTATTTATGCTATCGTTATGCCACCTAATCAAACTAACAACAAAAAATGGTCAAATAAAGTTCATGAAAAATATACGTATAGTTATAACCGGAACTGTCGGAGCAGGTAAGTCTACTTTTGTACGTACAGCTAGTGAAATTGAGGTTGTAGAAATAGAACGTAAGGTTAGTAATTCGGAAAGAGAATTCTCATTTAAGGATAAAACTACTGTTGCGTTAGACTTTGGCAAATTGGTGTTAGATGCCAATAAAAACTTGCATATATATGGGACTCCCGGTCAAACCCGCTTTGATTTTATGTGGGATATTTTAATTAAAGGGGCTGATGCTTATATTCTACTGGTGAAAGCTAATCAAGCAGATAGTTTTTCCTACGCTAAAGATATTTTAGCTTTTATGAACGATCGCGTTCAAGTCCCGATGGTTATTGGTTTAACTCATACTGATTGTTCGGGGGCTATACCGACAGAAAAAATAGTCGAACATTTAGGCATTTTAAATGATAAACATCGTTCAGCTATTTTGCAGGTTAATCCTCGACTAAAAATTTCGGTTGTGACCGCACTAACGGTTTTAACAAATCAAGTTATTTAGATGAATTTATAAGCCAATTTCTAAGTTAAAAATATCTTTTATTGTAAAAGTATTTATCTTATATTTGACAAAACTTAAAAATATTTTTATAGATAAATATCTGAATGATATTTTTACTTGAGAAATAGTAAACAGAAGGTTAACTGATTACAATCAAATCAATACAACTAAGGAGATGAATATGGCAATTGCACAGAATGAACTACGTCAAGAACTTGGAGACTTTAGCAGTATTATTTGCCTCAAAGCCATTATTACTGGTGTTGAAGAAGCTTTAGGCGATAAAGCTACAGCAATTGCGCTCATTTCTGCGGGTCGTCAACGGGGCAAAATGTTAGCTAAAAAGCTTGACTTAGTGGACAAGGGCAAAGAAGTTTCTTTAGCAGATATGATCCAAAAAGTCCAATATGTCCTAGGGAAAGAGGGGACTCGTTTGTGCGTGGTTGACAAGATCACCCAGGAAGACGAAGGATATAAAGTCTATACTCACGAAACTGTTTGTTCAGCAGGTGAACCTCAAGGCTCGTCTCGGCAATGCACATTTACGATGGGGGCAATTCAAGGGTTTCTTGAAGCCTTTTTAGGTAAACGTTTACGGGGAACTCAGACTGAATCAACATTACGGGAAGGAACTCACGACGTTTTCGAGTACAAGATTTTAGGCGCTATCCAAAAATAATCTGGTTTTTGCAATTGGATTGTACGAGTACAAAATAGCGTCAATAAAATATAGCACTACGCATTCAGGTTAGGGCAATACAATTGGGTGAAAAGGCAACAGGCAATAGGCAACGGGCAACAGGAGAATGTTCTAACGTATCCTGGTAGTGCTATAAATACACAAAAAAGCTGAACATCGTCATGATTTGAGTAAAGGCGTTCTCTGAGAACGTCTCTACATGACGTTTGCACAAAGGAGATTATTGAATCAATTTAAGCAAAACGACGGCTATGGCAATTAATCCTTACAAATTAGGGCGTATTTTACAAACCTTTGTAAGCAATACCCCTGATGTGCAAGGTGCAGCAATGATTACTCCCGATGGTTTAACCCTAGCTGCTAGTTTGCCAGTTGATATGGATGATGAACGGGTATCGGCAATATCAGCAGCGATGTTATCTCTGGGTAAGCGGATTGGTAACGAACTGGCTCGGGGAACTATTGATCGCATTTCTGTGGAAGGTAATTATGGCTTAAGTATTTTAACCAGTTGCGGGGAAGATGCTGTTTTTCTGGTTTTAGCAAGTAAGGCAGCTAAACCGGGACTGTTGAAATTAGAAATTAAACAAACGATTACTCAATTCAATTTATTTTTGTCGTAAAAAAACGTTTAAAAATATTGCATTGATTCAGACATTAATTGCGCCAATAAATTTTATTTATTTTTTTGAAAATATAACCATGCATAGAGTTTATATATGCTTCATAAAAACATCATAGAAAACTACAGACATTTTTCTAATTATTTGCTAAAACAGAAGTAGGGATTATTACCTAAAACTAACCCTAAAAATTAGCTGTATAAAAATAATATTTTTATACAGCTAAACAAACTATCGGTGTCAGAATTTTTGGCATCAAATGAGGAAAATATTATGGCAATTGCACAGAATAAAATACGTCAAGAACTGGGAGACTTTAGCAGCATTGTTTGCTTGAAAGCAATCGTGGTTGGAGTTGAAGAAGCACTGGGCGAAAAAGCCGCCGCGATCGCGATGATTTCTGCGGGTCGCCAACGGGGTAAAAAGCTAGCCGAAGACCTGGATTTGGTGGGTAATGGTTCCTCGATGTCCCTGGAAGATGTGACGGTAAAAATGCAGGAAGCCTTGAGCAAAGAGGGAACTCGTTTGTGCGTCATTGACAAACTTATCCAAGAGGGTGATATCTACAAAGTTTATACTCACGAAACCGTTTGTTCAGCCGGTGAATCTCAAGGCTCATCCCGGCAATGTACATTCACCATGGGGGCAATTCAAGGATTTCTCGAAACATTTTTAGGTAAGCGCCTACGGGGAACTCAAACTGAATCCGTCTTACGGGGTGGCAATTTTGATCTATTAGAGTACGCCGCTCTTCCTGCAGTCAATCACTAAAAGGGTTCGAGTTTTCGTTCAGTATCTATCGCGATAAAGACTATTTGAAATTGAACAAGGAGTATGACAATGGCTATTAATGCTGAAAAACTGGGAATGATCATCAAAGACTTTGCTTCAGCCACCTCTGATGTTGAAGGAGCCGCAGTTGTCACGCCGGATGGTTTACCTCTGGCGACGACTTTACCCAGTGGTATGGATGACGAACGGGTTTCTGCGATGTCAGCGGCGATGCTTTCCTTAGGTGAACGGATTGGTAAAGAATTAGTTCGCGGTACAGTTGACCGGATCTATGTCGAGGGTGCAAAAGGCTTTAGTGTCTTGAC
>NZ_JAVKBY010000216.1:0-2429 GCF_040222985.1 Coleofasciculus sp. F4-SAH-05 | reverse complement strand
AGCTAATACTGATATTGGGGCAAAAAAGGATATTTACGAAGGAACATTTAGAACACCCGATTATTTCGTGTTTGACCCGTTTAATCCCGATTCTTTACAAGGATGGCGGTTGGATGCAAATTTACGTTATCAACCGTTGGTAGCTAATGAATCCGGATGGTTATGGTGTGAAACTTTAGGCTTATGGTTAGGAATTTGGCAAGGAACAATAAGCCGAGAAACAGCACCGTGGTTACGATTTTATGACTCAGAGGGGAATTTAGTTTTCTTACCCGAAGAAGCTGAACATCAACGGGCTGAATCTGAACGTCAACGGGCTGAATCTGAACATCAACGGGCTGAATCTGAACATCAACGGGCTGAATCTGAACGTCAAAGGGCTGAAACTGAACGTCAAAGGGCTGAAACTGAACATCAACGCGCAGAACGTTTAGCCGCACGATTGCGGGAGTTAGGAGAAGAACCAGACAATTAGGAGATATGGGGGATAAAATCATCTCATGCTGATGGACATCCACTGTAAAATGGAGATTTATCAATGTCGATAATCGATTAAAATCATGACACAGCAATTACAGCATCGTATCATCTGTTGGAGTTTAAGTTTAATTATCGCTACTATTAGCTGCGTCTTCGGACTACCAACCAGTGCGAAGGCTCAGTCTATCTCAAACACTCATCCAACTCAAATCGCTACAGTATCAGCCAGCGAAGCCTTTCGTAACGCTTATGATCAGCGCTATACCTGGGATAAAATTTTTCCGGGTTATTCTGCAGAGGTTTCGATTACGCACAAAGGAGATATTGACCAGGGAATCGTTCGCGTTCAACCAGATTTAAGTGTGGATGTTATTAATGTTGAACCGGAAAATTTGCGGGAGTTAGTTGCCAATACGGTTAAGATGGAAATCATTCACCGCCGCCGAGTACCGTTTGAGCAGTTGCATGGAAACAATGACTTTGAGTTAAAGGGGAAAGACGAGTATGGCGCGTTGAAAATCAACGAGGTGGGTGATAATTCCTACTATAAGGTTAAAGGGAATGTAATCACTCAAGTGAATCGCCGCTTTGGAGATGTAGCTGTGACGGTTGACACTCTAGGCACGACTAAAACTCCAGAGGGGTATTTAGTCAGCCACTTTAAAACCACATTTCGCGATGCCCAAACCGGTGAAGTTCTGGAAAAAGAAGATGTGCGAGATTTTCATGAAAAGGTGGGCAATTACTATTTGTTAACGAACCGGACGATTCGATATGCCCAGGCGGACAATCCAGAGGAAAACCCTGTGGCGGATACGAGGATTCGCTTTAATGATATTCAGCCGTTGTAACTAGGAAAAAAATGATTGAGTGGGATCGAGTCGCCGAGTTGTATGATATCTATGTCCATAGTGATATGGATATTTCCTTCTTTATTCGAGAAATCCGTAACGTATCAGGTCAAGTTCTCGATATGATCAACATGGTACTAATAAAGGTTAACAAGCTTTAAATCCTTACTGTTCCCTGTTCCCTGTTCCCTGTTCCCTGTTGCCTGTTCCCTGTTCCCTTTGAATTTAGATTTTGCCTTAATTTTTCCATGAAACTCTCCCAACGGTTTACCGACGCCTTAACCTTTGCCACTGAACTCCACGCTAACCAAACCCGCAAAGGGAATGGCGTTCCCTACATCGCCCACCTGTTAGCTGTTGCTAGTATTGCCTTAGAATATGGGGCAAATGAAGAGGAAGCGATCGCAGCCCTTCTCCATGATGCCATTGAAGACCAAGGCGGTGCAGCAACCCGTGAGGAAATTCGTCGCCGCTTCGGGGATACAATTACCGAGATTGTGGACGGTTGTACCGACGCTGATACCACACCTAAACCTCCTTGGCGTCAGCGCAAAGCAGCTTATATTGCCCATATTCCTACTGCATCGGCTTCCGTGCGTTTGGTGTCTGCTGCTGATAAGCTGCATAATGCTTGGTCAATTCTTAAAGATTATCGCATTTTAGGGGATAATTTATGGCAACGCTTTCATGGGGGTAAAGAGGGTACACTGTGGTATTACCGCTCTTTAATTGAAGCCTTTCGTACCCAGGGTTCTATGCCGATTGTTGACGAATTGGATCGGGTGGTGAGTGAATTAGAATTATTAGCAGGTGTAGCTGACAAGAATTCTGAGTGTTGATCTTTGTAGGGGCGGGTTTTACCTCTATCATTGGTTGTCACCCGGATGTAACTAAACCCGCCCTAACTTAGTCAAAGGTATACCTAAATCGCCACCGTGCGATCGCATACAACCTTTAGCCGCTTCCAAAAACCTAGTCATATCTGCTCACAAGTAAACAAACCTAGGCAAAACTCAACGGTATAAGTTTCTTCAAGCGCTTGTTTTTAGTGCCCTGCCGCTTCCCTGTTGAGGGTCAACACCGAGCGAAGCCGAGGTG
>NZ_JAVKBY010000202.1:0-46178 GCF_040222985.1 Coleofasciculus sp. F4-SAH-05 | reverse complement strand
CATGTCTAATTGAGCTTTTTTCTACTAAATGAGCTTTGACTATTTTTTCTCTGAAATCTACTGAATATGCTTTCATTGGCTATCCAACGCCTTAATCTCTGTTCATCAATTGTACTATGATATAGCGCAAAGCGCTGTATGGGTTACGGCTGGAAAAATTTCGTCCCGGCTCTGAGAAAACTAGGTTGTCAGGTTTCCTATAAAGTCAGTGTTCCACGAGAAGATGTCCCTAAATACTATCATCAACTCGACCTCTATATGATAACATCACGCATCGAAGGCGGTCCCTTAACCCTTCTAGAAGCGGGAGCTTGTGGTATTCCAATCATATCAACTCCCGTCGGTATTGCGGTAGAACTTCTTGCCAAACCTGGATGTGGCAAACTGCTTTCGGGATTCGATAGTCAAGAAATCGCCGAAGCGATCATTTTTAATATGGAAAATCCCCAGATAGCTCAAGCAAGAGCTGAAGTTTTACTCCAAGAAATCCGTCAATCTTGGACTTGGGAAGAGTCTTATAAAGACTTACCTAAAACGTATTTTGATATCTATAACAGAATAGCTAAATCAGCGCCGCTAAAGTTATCGAGCATCAATTGGGGTGATATACCCCCCTATCTTAATTTGCAACAAGATGCTGTCTTACAACGAAGCATTGCTAGAAACTATGCTTTGTTTTATTTTGCCTTCTGTCTCTATGATCACGGTGAAAAAATCGCCGCTTTACGGACAGGATTACCTCTTTTAAATAAGATAAAACCTAGCTATTTTTGGCAGGAACTTCATCGCTAGGAACATTGGTAAAAGCTTCGGTACAGGGGTGAGGGCGCAAGGATGGTGCCCCTACGTTCACACTCCTATAGACTGGCGCTCTAGATCGGATACTCATATTTTTCAAACCAATCTCGATATTTTTTCTCAATTTCTTCCACTAAATTTTTATCTAAATAGTTAACCCAATAACCCTTACTACCATCAGTAATATGATTGCTGTGGAAAAGATTAGTCTTGTGGTGAATATCATCCCGCTCACCCTCACTTTCATAAGATAAATTATTGATTTCCTCAACAATAGCTGATGCGTCCACAGAACCTACCTCACAACGTCGAGCTAATTCCTCTATAACAGTATTTTTTTGATTGAGAATCCGATCATAAGGAACTACTATATCAGCCACATTGATCCATTTTTCGTGGGTTTGTATGAGAGAGTCAGCGGATTCAATGGATGGAGGCGTTGTAAATGTTCTCAAATTACTTGCCAGCACGTCTCGAATATCTCTATACGAATACACAATCAAGTGCGCTTTATTGACGATCATTTCGTTGAAATCATGGATTTTGATCAGCGTGTATTCTTTTTCCGGTATCTTCTTATACTTCCAATCTCCTGACCATCCACAACTAAAATTATTCTTGATTGTCGGTGAACTACAAAGTACTAGGCGAGTAGCATTATATAACCATGTACTCCCAGATCTCAGCATACCTGAAGCGACAAATAACTTTGATTTCATGGCAATACATCCCTTTTTTTGCGTAAAACCCTGAGATTCTTTAACTCATTATATAGGGTGTTGTTTAAATTGATCATAAACTTAGTTTAAATCCTGTCTTCCCGAAAGGGAGTCCTGGATAATCCATCGGTTAAGTTTATCACTAAATAGACCAATAGTGCAACGGTTTTTACCAACAAAAATAATGTCATTGATAACCATAAAACATGGTTATTATGCAAATACCACGTGGCTACAGCCGGTGGGATAAATCCCCAAACACTAGCCAGCAAAATGGTATCACGAACGACTTTTCCATCCGCTAAACCGACAAAATATCCTTCTAACATTGTAGAAGCTGAGGCAAGGGTTAATAGAAAAAACAACCACCAAATATAAATATGTATCTGGCTATTAATTTCTGATTTATTGGTGAATATAGAAAATATAGTGTGAGGGAACAAAACACAAATTATAGCAATAGTTAAAGCTAGTATTAAGCTACTAATCATGGCGACCCTTAGTAAAGGCAAAAACTTTTCTGAGGATTTTTGACCTTTGAAGTTTCCGGATAATGTTTCTGTGGCAAATACCAAGCCATCCGTTAAATAAACACTAAGATGGCTGATTTGTCCGAGTAAGAAATTTTGAGTAAACGTAATCGTCCCCATCATGGCACTTAATTTACCAAAAAATGCTAATACTGATAATTCACTGATGTTGCTGATCAAGATATCCCGATTAAAAGAAAACGTTTGTTTAATGGCAGATGGCTCGAAAATTTGTGTTATTCCTGTTTTTATTTCTTGCCAGGAAAAGTCTCGATTAGAAAAGATTAAAGCGATAAAACACATAAGATATTGACTACAAGCCAGAGACGTTCCTGCCCCTTTGCTCTCCCAATTCAATTGAAGAATAAATACATAGTCTAAAAGAACATTAAAGGCATTGCCAAAAAATGATAAGATTAAGACTTGACTGTTTTTCTCTCTGCCCAAAAGCCAACCGATCAGCACAAAGTTAAGTAACACGGCTGGTGCGCCCCAAATCCGAGCATTAAAATAATTAATCGCTGACTCTTTTACCGTTACGTCAGCATTCAACAACGAAAATCCGATCTCTCGTAAAGGATACTGAAAAATAACTATAGTCATCCCTAGTGTCAAAGCGATTAATCCATTTCTTAATCCGATTAATAATATCCCTTGTCGGTCATCGGCTCCCACAGCTTGAGCTGTAACCCCTGTGGTTGCCATGCGTAAGAACGCGAGCGTTAAATAAACAACATTAAAGATAATATTAGCTAAAGATACCCCAGCTAAGGAACTAATTTCACTGAGATGACCGAGAAAAGCAACACTGATTAAACCCGCTAAGGGAATCATTAAATTGGAAAGAATATTAATGATCGCTAGTCGATAAAAGCGAGGAATAAAATCATAGTGATTCGTCAGTATTAAGGTCATAGGTTAAGAGACTTCACTTTTACAGCAAATTTCAAGTTGATGAATTACAGTCTATGCCAGCCAAAACCCCGACCTCTTCAAGAAGTCGGGGATCTTTGTACTAAGAATTAATTTAATACAGTACAGGGCTACTGAAAGCTTACATCATAATCCTTGATTTGATGAGTAAACTAGGTCGTTTACCTCTGTTCTAATTGCTCAACTTCCTTTTCAGTACGTTCGTTCGGGTTGGTGGGATTCCAGTCGGGAAATAGCCCAACGAAGAATTGATTGATGCTGGTGCGGGTGTTGCGGCTAGCATCATCTAGCGGTGCAGGTAGGACGCGATCGCCTAAGGTGATAAACAGCAATGCTAATATCAACAGGGGTCCTAGAAGATTTTTGAAACGCATAATTCTCCTCCCAGTCGCATCAATGAATTGTGCATACTGCTAGTTTTCCCCTAGGTCAAGATAAAACCAGCATCTTTTAATCATTCTTTACATTTTAATCAAAACCAGGTTCCCTTGAGCAAGTTGGGTCAAGTCAGGGCGGGTTTAGTTCAGTTAGCGGTTTGAGCCAGAGTGTTATCGATTAAACCCGCCCCTACACACTCCCTCAATCTAGACGCCGGATCAGATAGTGCGCTATGATTAGAGGCTGTGATTTTTTTAAAAAACCATGAATGCTCAAGAGGTTATTCGCTCCATAGAAGCGGAACAGCTTAAATCCGACTTACCGACAGTCCATGTTGGTGACACAGTTAGAGTCGGTGTCCGTATTCGCGAAGGGAACAAGGAACGGGTTCAGCCCTACGAAGGTACCGTGATTGCCATGCGTAACGGGGGTATCAACCAAACGATTACCGTGCGGCGTATCTTCCAAGGTGTTGGTGTAGAACGGGTTTTTCTGCTCCATTCCCCCCGAATTGCCAGTATTAAAATTGTGCGACGAGGTAAGGTGCGTCGGGCGAAGCTCTTTTATTTGCGAGAGCGTGTGGGTAAAGCGACTCGGGTTAAGCAGCGCTTTGACCGGGGGATTTAGATTTTTTTGGATATTGGCTTGGTATTCATGCCCTCAGTGCGTTACACTAAGTAAAGCAAAGGGGATAAATTCACCTCTACCAGCCAACCCAAGCGCTCTTAGTTCAGTTGGTAGAACGCAGGTCTCCAAAACCTGATGTCGGGGGTTCAAGTCCTCCAGGGCGCGTTCTAAATCTATAAAATATTAAAAGGCTGGGGGAGCATCAGCGGTTCTACCCAGATCTTGTCAACTTCACGGATGAGTGAAGCAGGTTAATATGAGTGATGAACGCTGGGTTGAACAGCTCTGATAATCAGTAGAAGGGGGAAGTCAACTATTGTGGCAAAGAAAACTAAAACGGAAACAGAGTCTCAGCAAAAAGCCTCTGGGTTTAATGTTGTAACGTTTCTTCAAGACACCAAAGAAGAACTCAGTAAAGTCGTCTGGCCCTCTCGGCAGCAACTGATTAGCGAATCGGCTGCCGTGTTATTGATGGTCGTTCTATCAGCCACCCTAATCTATTTAGTGGATGGCTTATTCTTGTGGGCATCACAACAGGTATTTGGATGAGTTTTGCAGCAAACGAATCATACGATCGCGATTCACAGTTTCAAGAATCCCCATCTGCCCGTTGGTATGCGGTTCAGGTGGCATCCGGCTGTGAGAAGCGGGTAAAGACAAATCTAGAACAGCGAGTGCAAACCCTAGATGTCGCTGACCGAATCTTGAGAGTTCAGATTCCCCAAACCCCGACGGTAAAAATCCGTAAGGATGGATCTCGCCAGCACTCTGAAGAAAAGGTCTTCCCTGGCTACGTCTTGGTCGAAATGGTCATGGATGATGAAAGCTGGCAGGTTGTCAAAAACACACCCAATGTGATTAATTTTGTAGGGGCAGAACAGAAACGTCGCTATGGACGGGGGCGAGGTCACGTTAAACCTGTACCCTTGAGTCCAGGGGAAGTCGAACGGATCTTCAAGCAAACCGAAGAACAAGAGCCAGTCATTAAAGTGGACATGGCTGTTGGTGACAAAATCATCGTGCTATCAGGTCCGTTTAAAGACTTTGAAGGCGAAGTGATTGAAGTTAGCCCCGAACGCAGTAAGCTCAAGGCGTTACTCTCCATTTTTGGGCGAGATACGCCAGTGGAACTAGAATTCAATCAGGTGGAAAAAACAGGCTAAGAATGGCAAAAAAAATCGTTGCAGTTATTAAGTTGGCGCTCCCTGCGGGGAAAGCCAACCCGGCTCCCCCAGTAGGACCAGCACTCGGTCAACATGGGGTGAATATTATGGCGTTTTGTAAAGAATACAACGCCAAGACCGCCGACCAAGTGGGAATGGTTATCCCCGTGGAAATCTCGGTGTTTGAGGATCGTAGTTTTACCTTTATCCTCAAAACCCCGCCTGCATCCGTGCTGATTAAAAAAGCAGCCGGGATTGAAAAAGGGGCAAGTGAACCCAATCGGCAAAAAGTCGCCACGATTACAAAGGCGCAACTCCAAGAAATCGCCCAGACGAAAATGCCTGACCTCAATGCTAATGATATTGAAGCAGCCATGAAAATCGTCGAAGGGACTGCCCGGAATATGGGCGTCGCGATCGCAGAATAGTCCTTCACTGCCATCAACCCGCAATTGCAGACCGTTGTCAACCTAATTTGGGGGAGAGGCGAGACGCTTCGTTAGTCACCCCAGGAGAGATAAATGCCTAGAAAACTGTCACGTCGATTACAAGAATTACAAAGCAAGGTCGAAGAACGACCTTATGAACCTACAGAAGCCCTGAAGCTGTTAAAAGAAACCGCAACGGCAAAATTCCCGGAATCCGCCGAAGCCCATATCCGCTTGGGAATTGATCCCAAATACACCGATCAGCAACTGCGGACAACCGTATCCCTACCCAAAGGAACGGGTCAGGTGGTGCGAGTCGCCGTCATAGCCAAAGGCGAAAAAGTCACCGAAGCGACTAATGCGGGAGCAGATATTGCCGGTTCGGAAGAATTAATTGGCGAAATCCAAAATGGGATGATGGATTTTGACCGCTTGATTGCCACACCAGACATGATGCCCCAAGTGGCGAAGTTAGGACGCCTCCTCGGACCCAGGGGCTTGATGCCTTCCCCAAAAGGCGGTACTGTTACCTTCGACCTAACTCAGGCGATCGAAGAATTCAAAGCAGGTAAACTTGAATTTCGTGCCGATCGCACAGGCATCGTTCATGTTATGTTTGGTAAGGCATCGTTTCCAGCGGAAGATTTGTTGGTTAATCTCAAGTCTTTACAGGAAACGATTGACCGCAATCGTCCCTCCGGGGCGAAAGGTCGCTTTTGGCGCAGTATATTTATCAGTGCGACCATGGGACCGGCGATTGAAGTCGATATCCCTAGCTTACGGGACATGAAAACAGCTGAAGCTGCGTAATCTGAACCGTTATTTTTGCAGTCTACAATCCAATAATTGCATTGGCTTGTACCAAAGACAGCAGGTGTTCATCACTTAATATCCTGCCGAGGTCAACGCCCGAAGTATCCACTGTCACTTTACATCTAAACCAAAGTACAGGTATTAAAGATACTCAGCGTAACCCCGGCATGTCCGGGGTTTCGTTATGGCTGAGGGCAGGATTTTCCCACTGGCAACTCTGAAAGGAAAAAAGGAGGTGAAACAAGCATGGGCAGAACCCTAGACAACAAAAAGGAAGTCGTCGCTGATCTCAAGGAACTCTTGAGTGAATCTCAACTCGCTATCGTCATTGACTACCAGGGACTTTCTGTGGCGCAAATTACCGATTTGCGGAATCGGCTGCGTCCCACAGGCACAGTCTGTAAGGTCACAAAAAATACCCTGATGCGACGGGCGGTTGAGGATGATGAAAACTGGAAACCCATGACCGAATTCTTGGTCGGTTCCTCCGCCTTCATGTTAGTCAAAGACGACGTAGGCGGTGCAATTCGGGCATATCAGGACTTCCAGAAAGCCACCAAAAAAACCGACTTCAAGGGTGGCGTAATGCAAGGTCAAGCCCTGAGTCAAGACCAAGTTAAGGCGATTGCCGACTTGCCGTCTAAGGAAGAACTCATCGGACAGGTTGCGGGGGCGATTAATTCCATCGCCACCAAACTGGCTGTGGGTGTTAACGAAGTACCTGCATCTTTGGGTCGCAGTGTCAACGAGATTCCTGGGTCACTGGGTCGCGTTTTACAAGCGCTCGCCGCTCAGAAAGAAGGTGGCGATTAATCCCAACCTGGACGGTCAAAACACTTGCCCTGAGCGTAATCGTTACCCTGAGCGTAGTCGAAGGGTAACACGTAAACAATCAAACAAAGGAGTTTATTCATGTCTGCTACAACCGACGAAATTTTGGAAAAGCTAAAATCCCTGACGTTGCTCGAAGCGTCAGAATTAGTTAAGCAAATCGAGGACACCTTTGGTGTTAGCGCGGCTGCTCCTGCGGGTGGCATGATGATGATGCCTGGAATGGCAGCGGCAGGTGCGCCTGGTGCTGCGGCGGAAGAGGTGGAAGAGAAGACGGAATTTGATGTCATCTTAGAAGAAGTTCCCGCTGATAAGAAGATTGCTATCCTGAAAGTCGTGCGAACCATGACTGGGTTGGGACTCAAGGAAGCCAAAGATATGGTCGAGTCTGCGCCCAAGCCGATTAAAGAAGGGGTAGCAAAAGAATCCGCAGAAGAAGCCAAGAAGCAGCTTGAAGAAGCTGGTGCTAAGGTTTCCGTGAAATAGAACTCTGTCGGGGCAAGTCATGGATTGCCCCGACAATCGATAGATTGAATTCATCCCCCGGATCAACACGAACGGGGGTTTTTTCATTTTTTGGTTAGTCGGTTGAGACAAACAACTGTAGGGGCGCAAAGCTTTGCGCCCTCTCAAAGCCGTAAAAATCTCTTCCACCATTTTAGCCGTGTCATATCATGTCCTGACGATTGCCCATAATTGCAATGCCTTAAATATAAGGGTTTCAGGCGTTTTTATTCAGGGGTGTTTGACCGGACATGATATCATACCAGTCGTGGTGTGGCACACCTCATTTAAAAATTAGACTGTAGGTTAGGCTGACGCTTGTTACCTAACAAAATTTAAGGCTAAAGCCCTTACTACAAACCCTCTCCTTGTCAAGGGTAGGGAACTCTCATCCGGAAAAAATAAAAAAAAATGTGACAGTTAATCAATAGTCTACTAGCTGATCACAATTTTTTAAACCTTAACTATAATTTTTCAATTCATTGCTAACTAATTTTTACATTTTTTCTATATTTATTGAAAAGCAATTAATTAATTTTCCTGAAATGCTTCATCCTTAAGGCATTCCAGGGTTTGACAAAAAGAAATCCATCAAAAAATCGCTAAACCTGGAACATTGACTCGATTAAAAACGACTTTAATAGTAACAACGCAACACTACACCCTACCTATTGATGGATGTTACTATGAAACGCAACCTTAAGTCTTTTGTTACCTTTTCAACCCTAGCCGCTACCGCGATCGCGCCTGTTTTATTATCGGCTGATATGGCGTCTGCCAAGCCCACGGGAACTGATGCCAACTATATCGGTGCTGGTGTCGCTGCAGGCGTGACCAACGGTGGAGGAGATAATGATGCCGCAACATTTGGCGGGAATATTCAAGGTCGTGTAACGACTTCAAAAGCGCCAGTTTCTCTGCGCGGTGCTGTTCTATTCAGCGATGATACCAGCGCCATTATGCCAATTGTTTCCTACGATGTTCCGGTCACCAATAATGCTAATGTTTACGTTGGTGCTGGATATTCCTTCGTTGAAGAAGACGGACAACCGACCCCATTAGGAAACAAAAATGCGCCTGTGGTAACCGTCGGTGCTGAAGCTCAATTTGGTCGCAACATTGTGGTTTATGGCGATACAAAACTCGGTATCGAAGCCTACGAAGATAGTCCAGCGTCTGCAGTTAGTATCCAAGCGGGTGCGGGTTACCGCTTCTAAACCATAACGCTCTGGTGAACTAACCCTGTAGAGACGTAGCATGCTACGTCTCTACACTACAGATTTTTCTGTTCAGGAATAATATTTAATAAAAATTCATAAAGATAACCCCATAAAAATGACGGATATCTTTACCATAAAATTACAGCCAAATTTGTTTTCAGAGATACAAAGCGGTTAAACTTGAAATAGAAAAGCAGCGTAACCTAATAAAAAATTATTGAGGTAAAGATCATGACTACTGAACTCAGCCAAGTTTTATCGATGATTTTGATCGTTTCTGTTTTCTCAATTGTTCTGTCACCCGTGTTGTGCTGGATTCTTCCCAACCGCACTCCCAAAAAAATCGTGTAGGAGGGGTGTTGAATCAGCTATCAGAGTCTTTAACGCTACATCAACAGGCTCTCAACATCGTTACTAGCAGGTACGAGCAAGCAACGCATTCATCAGGGTCATTTCATGAAACTTATAGGTCTATTAGCCCACCGTCTCCCGGTGGGTTAATTGTTGATTTGACCTAAAATGTATAAAAATCGCCCGACTTGTCAGAGTATAGTGGGAAGAACATTACGTTTTGGGAGCCATTCTCGGAACGCCACCGATGTATCACAAGCTCAAACAGCTCTGGCTAGCAATTACCAACCACCAAGGCGATAACCATCCGCGATCGCCTAATTCTCCTCTGCAAACTCCTATCCCCCTGTTATTTTACCCTGAGACTCAATCCCCAGCCGACAACTCAGACGAGATCCAGGAATTAAAACGGATTAATCAGCAACTACGGCGCGAGATTGCAGAACGAGAACAGGTTGAACAGGTATGGCGAGAGCGAGCGGCTTATTATCGTAACATTGTCGAAAATGCCAATAGCCTGATTTTACGCATCAATACTCACGGCAAAATCACCTTTTTAAACGAATTCGCCCAACAGTTTTTTGGTTACCCGGAAGCAGAAATCTGCGGACATTCTGCGGCGGGAACTATTATTCCAGAAACCGAGACATCGGGACGAGACTTGACAAACCTGATCCAAGACATCATTCAACACCCGGATCAATACCGCTACCACGAAAACGAAAATATCCGCCGGGATGGGAGTCGCGTTTGGGTAGGGTGGACGAATAAAGCGCTGATGGATGAATCGGAACAAGTAGCGGGTATTCTCTGTATTGGTCACGATATCACCGAGCGTCATTTCGCTCAAAACGCTCTGCGCTTGATGAATGAACAATTGGAGGAGCGAGTTGCTGAACGCACATCGGCGTTAACCGTAACCAATGAGCAATTGCGCCAGGAAATTACTGAACGTCAACGGGCGCAGGAGACGGAACAGCAGTTAATCGCGTCACTGCAAGCGGCGAAAGACCAGTTACAAGCTATTTTAGA
The DNA here is from genome assembly GCF_040222985.1 of Coleofasciculus sp. F4-SAH-05. Classification (NCBI taxonomy): domain Bacteria; kingdom Bacillati; phylum Cyanobacteriota; class Cyanophyceae; order Coleofasciculales; family Coleofasciculaceae; genus Coleofasciculus; species Coleofasciculus sp. F4-SAH-05. The sequence continues at coordinate 35,851 of NZ_JAVKBY010000202.1, read as the reverse complement.
TGCTGTACCCGGATGTGTATCCTGGATGGGGACAGATTTAAAGTACCAAGGCGTTAACCGTTATCTGGCTAAGACATTCGGATTATCCGCCGCAGGATTTGTGGGGAAGGAACTGGGGTTTATGAATTCCACCCCCGGATTTAAGGACTTTATTGCCCAGTTTTTTGCTAGTCCCCTCCAGGAAGCCAAGCGAGAAATTGAAACCTTGATTGGTGATCACTGTCGGTATTATTTATTAGTTGCCCAGAAATACCAACAGGGTCAAGCCGCTGTCTGTGTCAGCGTGGATATTACTGAACTCAAGCGCACGGAAGAGGCGTTACGGTTGAGCGAGGAAAAGTTTGCTAAAGCCTTTCGCTGTTGTCCCAATTCGATCACGATTAGCACCTTAGCAGATGGACGGTATATCGAGGTCAACGAAACCTTTATGCGGTATTCTGGGTATGAACGCCAAGAGGCAGTTGGTCGCACCGCTGAGGAATTGAATATCTGGGTGAATCCTGAGGATCGCGATCGCATGGTTCATAGCCTACAGCACAACGGTACGATTACGAACCAAGAATATGAGTTTCGCACAAAATCGGGCGAGATTTTAATCGGTTTGCTTTCCGCTGAGATTATTAATTTAAGGGGAGAACGTTGCTTACTAGCACTTACCCATGATATTACCCAGCGTAAATTAGCAGAACAGCGTCTCAAAGAGAGTGAAGTTCAATATCGGGCAATCTTTGAAGCCACGACGGATGGCTTAATTATTAGCGATTTAGACGGACAACTGGTGGAGGTGAATCCAGCCGCGTGTCAAATGCATGGCTATTCCTATTCAGAGTTTATCCATCTTGATCCCGAACGTTTTATTCATCCGGACTCCCATTCAATATTTTACGAGTATCTTACTGCTGTCAGACAGGGGGTTCCCTTTCAGCGGGAAGCGGTGGATTTGCGTTCCGATGGTACGCCGTTTCCCATTGAGGTACGGGGAACCGGGTTTATGTACAAAGGAAAACCCCATCTTTTAGCCGTGGTGCGGGATATTACGGAGCGAAAGCAAGCCGAAGCCCGGTTACGAGAAGCGGCTGAACGCGATCGCTTGTTGGGAGAAATTGCGGCTCGAATTCGCCGATCCTTGGATCTGAATGAAATTCTGAATACGACTGTGGCAGAAGTGCGCCAGTTCCTGCAAGCGGATCGGGTTCTGATTAGTTATATGGATGGGACGATGCATGGCAAAGTTGTGGCGGAATCCGTGGCGGATACTTTTCCCTCTTGCTGGGATTTAGCGGTGGAAAATGATGAGTATTTTCAGGAGTTAATTGCTTTATTTGAACATACTGATGTGCAAGTTATTAACGATACCGCTCTTTTGGAAACGTCCCCGGAACGCGCCGAATATTTGGATCAATTTCAAGTGAAAGCAGCATTAGCCGTGGCGATTGTCGTGGATGAGCAAATGTATGGCTTATTAGTGGCACATCAATGCACAAGTCCGCGTCAGTGGCAACCCTTGGAAGTGGATTTACTGCGCCGTCTAGCGACACAAGTAGCCATTGCGATTAAGCAGGGACGATTATACCAACAGCTTAGCGAACTGAATACGAATTTAGAGCATCAAGTCGAAGAAAGAACGGCACAATTGCAGCAAAAAATGCAGGAACTGCAAGAACTGAATCAACTCAAGGATGTGTTCTTACATGCGGTATCTCATGATTTACGTACACCCGTGATGGGGATGTTAATGGTGCTGAAGAATTTACTTAATAGTTACTCCTCTCCTGAGAACCAAGAATTCCAGACATACGACAAAAAACAACAGACAATTCCTGTCTCGCGTTCTATTGTAGAACGGATGATTCAAAGTAGCGATCGCCAGCTTAATTTAATTAACTCGTTATTGGAAATTCACGCGGCTGAATCTTATGGGATTCCCTGTGAGTGCGAACCCTTGCAATTGAGTCAACTCATTCAAGAAATTTTGACAGAGTTGCAACCGTTACTGGCAAAAAATCAAGTGACGTTGACCAATCAAGTTCCCGATGATTTACCCTTCGTGAGTGCTGACGCCAAGCAATTGTGGCGAGTGTTTGAGAATATAATCACTAATGCGATGAAATATAACCCGCCCGGAATTCACCTAACCCTGAGTGCGACGGTGGTGGAGGATACTGTTGAAGGGGAGAAAGTTCGCTGTGCGATCGCGGATAATGGGGTAGGGATGGATCAACAGCAGTGCGATCGCCTTTTTGATCTCTACTATCGCGGCGCTTCTTCTCGCAGTTTAAGTGGTATTGGCTTAGGATTGTATCTGTGTCGGCAAATTATTAAAGCACACGGCGGCGAAATTGGCGTGATTAGTTCTCCAGGAGAGGGAACAACATTTTGGTTGACTTTAATTAAGTAGGTGGACACAATTAAAGTTAGCGGTGGAGATTAGGGAACAGGGAACAGGGAACACACAATTTAAATGCGTTTTAGCTTAGTCCGCCTGCACAGACATTAAAGGGAAAGCTTTACAAGTGCATCTTTGACGGCTGACGGCAATTGTCGCAGAATCTTGCCTTTCTCCCGGTCAACAGCAACTAACGTCACCCGACCGGTTACATAAAGTTCTTTACTATCGGGCGATTGAACCTGGTAATCCCAATAGATGCGAACGCCGTCCATATCTGTCATCCGGGTTTTGACAATAGCGGTTTGACCCATGCGAAGCGGACGGTGATAACGCACAGAGAGGTCAACCACGGGTAATTCACATCCCATCGCCACTAAATCAGCATACTCAATGCCAATTGACCGCAAGCATTCCACCCGTGCTTCTTCCATCCAGGTTATATAACTACCATGCCAAACCACACCCGCATAATCGCTGTGGTGAGGATGCGCCCGCACCGGATATTCATACCAGTGTTCGGTTGTGGCGGTTAACGAATGACTTTGGATGGCGCTGGTGGGTGGAAGTTGAGCCGAAGATTGAGAGTTGTCAGACATAGTATTAAACTAAGCGAGAACGTAACTGTTTCACTACCTAGATAACACAGGAGTAACCGTAAACCGCAAGCGGGAATAACCGATACATTCAGATTAGATTTAGAACAATAGCTTAGTTTTACGGTTTGTTAATGACCTGTTTTTCTGAGTTTCCATACTATGTATCCTGAGCTGTTTTTCGTGGACGCCCTCCTCGCTTACCATTCTGGCGAGCTGCTCTTGCTTTAGCTGTTGAAGTTACAGAACCTCCTCTACTACCTAATTCAGCCATCCAAGCCTTAGTTCCAAATATTCCGAGTATTAGGGATGGAATACTGAGATCAACATCTAGTGTTTCCCAGTGTAGACCTTCACCGGATGGTGTCAATTCAACTTGCGCCAAGTCATCTGGTGAGGCATCCGCTAACCCTTGAACTAACTCTGGGGGAAACAAAAAACTGGCTCCATTTTGGAGTTCAATAACAGTTCGACCAGATTGGTGATTATAATGAACAGATTGAGCGCGTGGTTCAGAAGCATCGGCAACTTGTGCTGCTGATCTTGCTTGGGCAATCTCATTCTTTAATATTTCTTCATTCAGATCTGTATTTTTCATAATTAGGTTATCCTTTTCAAGGAGTAATTTTTTGGTATTAGGTGTTAGGTATTAGCAGACACCTAACACCACTGCATCTATAAAAACCTATTTGATTTTATCTTAATCCAACTCATCTTCAGTATTATTCTCCATGAATATCTCTCCATTTCTCTAATAGTGCTGTCTGATGAGCAATAACCAATTTCATCGCCCTAACTGCATCTGAATCACTCATTTTCCATATTTTGACGAATGAAGGGCGTTCTGTTTCGCTACCAAGGTTAATCTTGGCTTCACCGCCCGCCTTAATAACGTGGACGTGAGATGGAAGGTGATCATTGGTATAAATACGTACACTAAAGCCATCCTTGCGTAAAATAGTTGCCATAAATACAAAGTTTAATATAGTCGATTAACCCAAGCGCTTGAGTTATCTATACGCTAACCTAAGCGCTTGGGTTTTGTCAAGCAACCAACAGCGCGATCGCAGTAAGCTATAAGAATATTGGGGCATGATTTAGGCTAAAAATAATGCACAATCCATTCCCAGGAATGAACCCCTACTTGGAGTTGCCAGACCTGTGGCATCAAGTCCATAATCGACTTATTGTCGCGATCGCAGATGCCATTACTCCTCAAATCGTTCCTAAATATCGGGTGGCGATTGAGGAACGAATCTATACCAGCATCGATGACTCGTTACTCTTAGGAATTGCGGATGTGGCGGTTTCCCGTCGAGACTCCACCCGTACTGGTGCAACAGTAACGGCTACCCGGTTAGCTGAACCCACTCCGGTTAAAGTTCCTGTACCGGAACAGGTTACTGAACGATTTCTGGAAGTCAGATCAACCCAAACGGGTGCTGTTGTCTCTGTGATAGAAATACTTTCTCCTAAAAATGAACCTATTGTAGACCTACAGCAGTTAGTTAACGATATCTATGAGCGTGCTAGATTTGACCTAGCAATTGATTACTCCCAACCCGTCAAACCAGCCCTTGCACCTGAAGACGCAATCTGGGTTCGCGAAATTTTGGCAAGCGCGATCGCAGATGAATGAAATTGATGTCTAAGGGTCAACCTCCTTCTATTTCCCCACACCTTGCATCCTCTTTAGCTATCTTGTCACCCCTTGAGGGCGATCGCCCCAGGGAATTGTTGTGGCATTGAGACCACTCAATTTAACCGCTCAAATGCATAATTGGCATTTGAAAATGTAACTTAAGAAAATTTTTTTTTTGTTATACTTGTTTTAAGTACAGTAAAAATTACAATAAAACGATGTCACTAAACGTTGAACTGCTGGAAACAAGCTTTAACAAAGTCAAGCCCCACGCCAATGAATTTGCCTCTAGCTTTTATAGCAACTTGTTCACAACTTATCCCGAAGCCAAGCCTTTGTTTGTCAACACTAACATGAAAGAACAAGGCAAAAAGCTGTTAGCTTCTTTGGTCTTAGTTGTCGAAAATATTCGTAAACCCGAAGTCTTGAGTGATTCTCTCAAAGGCTTAGGGGCGCGGCACGTTAAATACGGTGCACTTCCTGAACATTATCCCCTAGTTGGGAATGCTTTATTAATGACCTTTGAGCAATTTTTAAAGGATGATTGGACTCCGGAAACTAAACAAGCTTGGGTTGATGCTTACGGTGCAATTACCGAGATTATGCTTGAGGGTGCTGACTATTCCGCCGACGTTCTGAATCTTGATAATCAAACAAGGGCGGATAAAATGAAGCCCGATTCTTAACCGCAAGATGAACGATTAGAAAGGATGTTTTCTGGGTCGGTTCTGGCAGTTTGTGATCAAAAAGATAAAAGTAGTACTTAAGCCACAAACCTTGCCCATCCTAGTTTTCAGCTATCCTTCTCTAGGTAAACATTGTAGGGGCGACCCGCCGTACCCAATCAACAGAACCTAACCCTTAATTTTACTGGGTCGCCCCCCGCTGAATAGGTGGTGAGGTGAGGGGGAAATGGGGGAGATAGGGGCGAGTCAATATAGGTATAGCAGTGCGCTCTAGCGTAGTTACAGTACAAGTGATATAAAAGCCTCCTGATAAAGCCTCCATTTCTAATGTGTAAACATACAAGCGCTCAGTGCTATAAGTCTTACACCAACTACGATGTGCAGCGACTCGCCCCTACAACCACGATAATCCTATCCTGATCATCTTGATCAGCTTCCCCATCTCCCTCATCTCCCTCATCTCCCCCATCTTCTTCTACTTCGCCTCCATCCAATTTTTGCCCTCACTCACATCTACCACCAACGGAACAGCTAACTCAACGGCTGATTCCATCGTCTCTGGTATTTTTGCTTGCAACTCCTCCCATTCATTTGGTGGAACTTCAAAGACTAATTCATCATGAACTTGTAACAGTAATCGCGCCTGGTAATTCTGTAACACCTCATGCATTTTTACCATCGCAATTTTGATAATATCAGCACTAGATCCTTGAATCGGAGCATTAGCAGCCGCTCGAAGTAACCCAGCGTCATATTGACCGATTCCTTTGAATTCATCAAGATTAATAGCTTGGGGATTTTTACCTTTAGCATCACGCAGTCTGTTGCTATTGAACTCAAAGTAACGGCGACGACCTAAAATAGTCTCCACATAACCGTTTGCGATCGCGTCCCGTTTCTTCTGCTCCAAATACCCGAAAACTTTGGCATAGCGCTGCTTCAATCGGTCAATAAATTCCTTTCCTTCTGTGGCTGATACCCCGGCTTCTCTGGCAAATCGTTGGGGTCCCATACCGTAAATTACGCCAAAGTTGATCGTTTTCCCCAATCGCCGTTCGTCTGGTGTGACGGTTTCTTTTTCAAACAATAATTTAGCCGTTACTGCGTGAACATCCTGATTCTTTCGGTAGGTTTCCACTAACACAGGTTCTTGACTCAAATGTGCCAAAATCCGTAACTCAATTTGGGAATAGTCTGCTGATACTAATAACCAACCCGATTCAGGTAAAAATGCTTGGCGAATTTGGCGACTAAATGCCGTCCGAATCGGAATATTCTGTAAATTCGGATTCGATGAGGATAAACGTCCGGTACTGGTTATGGTTTGATTAAAATCCGTATGCACGCGCTGGGTGTCTGCATGAACCAGTTTCGGCAAAGCATCAATGTATGTGGATTTTAACTTAGAGAGGGTGCGGTGTTCCAGAATGGTATCAATAACCGGATGATCCCCTTGTAGCTTTTCCAATGTGGCATGATCCGTTGAATACCCTGTTTTCATTTTGCGCGACTTGCGGCGGTCAAGATTCAATTTTTCAAACAGTAACTCGCTTAACTGTTTGGGAGATCCTAAATTAAATTCTTCTCTGGCTTGCTTGTAAGCGTTCTGTTCAATGTCTGCGAGTTTCTTTTCTAGAGATTCCGAGAGTTGTTTGAGGTAAGCCGTATCAATCCGAATTCCCTGATATTCCATCTGGGCTAACACAGGTTCTAGCGGTTGCTCAACCTCAAGCAACAGCTTCTCTAGCGCTGGAATTGCTTTCAGTTCTTCCCTGAATTTAGGAACCAGTTGAAACGTGGCATAGACTTGCATCCCGCAGTATTCTGCCACTGTTTTGCTACTCAATGCAGCAATGGTTTTTGCTTTGGGAATCTTTAAATCTTTGTAGCTTTTTAGCTGAATTTTTGGGACGTAGCGCTCCGTTATACTATTGAGATTATGACTATTATCGGGATTGAGAACATAACTGGCTAGCATGGTATCCATAACTACCCCTGCCAGTTTAATCCCCTGACTCTGGAATATCAGACGATCAAACTTTACATTTTGTAGCACTTTGGGATAGCGATCGCGCTCTAAAATAGGACGCAGTGCTTCTAGAACGGTCTGTTGGTCTAAATTCTGACCCTGGTTATGGGTGATAGGAATATAAGCAACATCTGTTGCTTCAATTCCCCAACAGCACCCAATTCCCACCAGTTCGGCGTTCCGTGGCTTTAAAGCGCTGGTTTCCGTATCCCAAGCCACTGGAGTTTCTATGTTCGTGCAGTTTTCCAGAATATCGACCAGTTGGTCTAATTTATCTTTTGTATCAATAATTCTAGGGTGAATTGGACAACTGGCTGCCACTTGTTTCTGATAGTCTTCTGTTTCATCGGCTGTCCAGAAAGACAGATCAGGACTACTCTCTTCAACCGAGGGTTCTGATTCTGTCCCTACCTCTTCCACCACGTTTCCACCAAAACGCTGCTGAATTTCGTCAATTTTATGTAAGAAAAACTCGAATTCCAGTTTTTGTAAGAAAGGCTTAAGCACAGAGGGATCAAACCCCTCTAACTTGCCCGCCTTTAATTCCACATCCACAGGCGCATCAAATGCCAATTGTGCTAAGTACTTAGAATGTTCAGCATCTTGTTTTCCCGTTTCCAGCTTAGTTTTTACTGCACCTTTAATCTGATCAAGGGATGCATAAATGCTTTCCAGGGAACCAAAATCATGCAGTAACTTAACCGCCGTTTTTTCGCCAATTCCCCTCACTCCGGGAATATTATCGGATTTATCGCCACAAAGGGCTTTGTAATCCACCACCTGTTCTGGTGTAATACCCAGTTTATTTTTTACCCCTTGGGTGCTATATTCTTCCAGTCCAGTGGAACTGCCGCTTTTTAATGCCTTATGGCTGAGATAGAGAACCGTAATTGACTTTTGCGGATCAATGAGTTGAAATAGGTCGCGATCGCCAGTTAAAATTTTTACCTGATACCCTTCATCAGTCGCCCGATGTGCCAAGGTTGCTAAAACATCATCAGCCTCATAGCCCGGAACCGCCAATACGGGTAAATTCAACGCCGTCAGCAATTCTTTGAGATTCTGCAAATCTGGGATAAAATCTTCCGGTGTTTCCGGTCTATCGGCTTTATAGGTATCATCCGCTTCGTGACGAAATGTGGGCAATTCCAGGTCAAACGCCACCGCCATCGCCTGAGGTTGCTGGGAACTGATCACCTCTAATAAGGACTTGAGAAAGCCAAAACACACACTGGTGGGTATTCCACTCTTGGTTCGTAGTCCCCCATCTCGTCCTTTAGCGAAGGCGTAATAGGAACGAAACGCGAGAGAATGACCGTCAACCAGGATAAACAGGGGTTTTTCTGCCGTTCTATGGTCAGCAGAGGGAAAGGCGTTAGGCACAGGCATTGATTGAGACATAGCCTTATTTTAGCGAGTTATAGCAACCGCCAAGACGATTAGGAGACATCATTTATGTAGAGACGCGCCATGGCGCGTCTTTAGCACAGTTCATTTGTCCTAATCGATGTGTCTACTGCTATACGTCTGCCTGTCAGGATGTGGTGTTGTTGAGCAACCATCAAACAAAAAGCAGTTGGCACTTGCATCCAACTACTTTCAGTATCTGGTTAGGTTACAATTTTGAACTCAAACAGCCAGCAATTACCGTTTAACTGCTTTACGGCGACGGCTGATGAAACCTAGCGCACCTAAACCGAGCAAGGCTCCCACTGTAGCGGGTTCAGGAACTGACTCTGGAGCTTTTGCTTTAACAACCCAGTCTTGGAAGTCGTAGTAGAAGTCACCATTAGGAAGAGGGAAGCGAGTATCTTCCATCCCGATGAAGTAGTATCCTGGATCAGATACCTCTATGATTGGGTTATTTGGGGCTTGATCGGTCAAGCTGGGGAATTTGAAACTGTCAAGCTGAGCCACCCCAAAGGTACGGAACATTGGTGTTCCATTGCCGCTAAAGCCACGCTCCAAAACTCCTAACTGGTATTCGACACCTTCTTCAAAGGTATAATCAACCATACAGGGTGATTTGATTGTGACGTCACACGTCCCTTGCCAATCATTGATGAAGGCACTGTTAGGGGTATCAAAAGAATTGCCATTCGGCTTAGCGGCGGTTGGATTAGCGCCTTCCATAAACAGTGCCGTAAACTGCCCATTGGACATAAAGCCAAAGTCTGAGTAGAATAAGCCTCTCGAACCTAGCCCATCTGGAGCCATTACACTGAATTCGTAGCTTAAGCCATCACCAAGGAATACATTAGTTTGATGGGGTATATTTGGGGCTGTACCCGTCACTGGGCTACTTGGAACGATATCGACGCCGAGGAAACTAGCAGCTTGCGCTGGAGCGCCAAAGGTAACGAGGGCAGTAGCTGTAGCAGCAGCGACACTTAGGGTAGAACTGAATAGTAATTTCATCGTTTATCCTTGCTGTTAAGACTTTAGTTCTAGATTAGAGCAGATATTAATGATCTAAACTGTGAAGAATTATTTCTGTGTGGGAAGAGTTAAGCTTGAGTCGATGAGCCGAAGCTCTTGGCAACTCCCTTGTTTTTCTTCCCTGATTCCATATTAGACCTTAATAAACTCTCGTTTAGAGAATCGTCCATCAAAAGGGCGTTTTTCATCAACTCTTCATCAATTCCCCCATTTATATGAAGTTTTCATGAAGAAAGACACCCTCTCTAGTCGGAATTCCCTCGGAGCTGCAAATGTTGAGCAATAACCTATCCTCATGACTGGGAAAACATGATTTGACTGAGATTGGTTCTCCCATTCAGTGGCTCATCGGCTATTTCGGCAGGAACAATGTATCTTAAACGACAAAAATGGGTCAGAGAACGAAGACAACAAAAAGCAGTTGGTATTTTTCTCCAACCACTTTAAGCCTTGCGATTACCTAACTTCTAAGTCCAAGAGTGACCCCTGGCTATTTATTTCACAGCTTTGCGGCGACGGCTGATGAAACCTAGTGCACTTACACCCAACAACGCTCCCACGGTACCAGGTTCAGGTACTGACGCATGTGTAACCTTAACCACCCAGTCTTGGTAGTCATAGTAGTAGTTGGTAGAATCTTTCTTGAACATTCCATCTTCCATACCAAGGAAGTAAGCACCTTCTTCTGCTACAGTCAAGAATTTGTCAGGGTTATTGGCAACATAATCTGGAGTCAGAGGATTGGGATATGACTGATCTGTTGCTGTATTGAACGTGTAACTATCTTTCTGAGCAACCCCAAAGCCAGAGAAGTTACTGGCTCCACCACCAAAGCCACGGTCTAATAATCCTAGCTGATATGTCACACCTTCTTCAAAGGTATATTTAACAGTACATTCCTCACCGATACTGATACCACAGGTTCCTAACCAATCATTGTCGTTACCGGAGCCAGGGTTGTATGGACCTAAGTTTTCTGTAAACAGCGAAGTGAATACTTCCCCAGACATAAAACCGAAGTTTGAGTAAGTCGCACCTCTAGAACCTAGCCCTGTTGGAACCACAACGCTAAATTCGTAAGTTTTACCATTCCCCTCAAATGTTCCTGTAGCGTGGGGAATAGGCATTGGACCGATACCCTTCATAAACGGGCTATTATCAATGACATCAACACCTAGAGTAATAGCGGCTGCAGGAGAAGCAAAACTTGCTAGTGTGGTAGCTGTGGCGGCAACAATACTTAATGTTGAAATAATTGGTAGTTTCATAATGGTAATTCCTTCCCTTTAGCGGGTTATATTTGACCAGAGAAAAATTATGCTTAAGTTAATAAGTTTTCACTTCTGAAAGCCGATTTGCTTTTTCTCTCATAACTCTATATTAGAACACAACAAACTTTTGTCTAGAGATATCCCCCTTCAATGGGCATTATTTATCAACTCTTTATCAATTTCCTCATTTATATAAAGTTTTTGTGAAGCCAGACATCAATGAGTATAAATTCACAACGAGTCATAACTGTCTATCGCTGTTGCCTGTCAAATTAGATACATTCCAAGAAAAAAGGATGATGGACGACATGTTCACCTTGAGCAGTTTGCTTTGGTAACAAACTGATACAACTTCCTCAATCCAAGAGCAGAAACTTTTCCGAAGGGTTCTCCATCTTGGACTTCCACAGGATTCGTCATTTGGAGGTATAGGCAATTTGTCAAATAATTGTTACAATTTTTAATATAGCTTGGGAACGGTTGACCCGTTCACAGAACATAGCCCTTGCCAAATGCAGGCTTGTGTCATCTGAATGTCCATTTTTTCTAGCATTCAAGGAGATAACCATGTCCCAACCCATGCAACTTTCCCTAGAACAACAATTTAATATCCGCTCGTTTGAAACCCAGGTGCAGAAAATGAGCCGTGAGCAAGCTCAAGACTTTCTGGTTAAGCTCTACGAGCAAATGATCATGCGTGAAAATATGTACAAGGAGTTTCTCAAACATGAATGGGGTCTAGAACCCAGTTAAAAGTACGAGCAGTGGTCCCTGTGTAGTGGGCGACCTCCGTCTCTTGCTCGGTTCCTACGGCGGAAAGGAGCTGGGGATGCTGGGGCGTCAACTCTTATACAGCTGCAGTGAAAACACAATAAGTCATACAAAGTCATACACTAGAGAGCCAGTCCTGTTAAGGAATTTGACGAATTAACAGTTAGGCGGGTTAAGGACTATCGAAGAGTTTTCTCAGAAAAAAAGCACACATTTACTATAGACATCCGCCAAGCGGTAAGCTTGAATCCCTAAGCCGCCCAATGCCAAACCTGCTTTGACACTGGGTTTTGTGATCAAAAAATATTCTTCCTATCTTATGTTTCAGCGTTGCTTAATTTGCACCAATTTTGCCGACGGTTTGTATCGGTTGGTCGAGTTTGTACCCAGTTTAGCGGCTAATGGTATCCAAACGATTATCTTTCTTCATAGCGTACCGTTGTGGGAAGAAGGGGAAATTCCCCGGATAGATGAGGAAAGAATTACCCGCGCTCGCGATCGCCTGCAAACTGGATTGAAGACGATACCCGAGGGTGTAGAGGTTCACATTGAAGTTCTTTCAGGACGTCCTTTGGATACTATTCCCAAAGTTGCCAAACGTTACAACGCCGATGTGATTCTGACGGGGATGGAAAGCCGCAATTTTTTACAAGAAAAGCTGTTTGGTAGCACTACAGCCGGATTAGCCAGGAACTATACCACTCCCCTGTTGATCCTGCGTCCCCAACTGGTTTCGACTTATACCTGTGAAGAACTCGAGCTGCGCTGTCAACATTTATTCCGCTATTTTCTGATTCCTTATAACGGCGGGAAGGCGTCGGAGTATCTGTTGCAAAAGGTGAAAGCTTATGCTCAAAATCGCCCGGATCACTCACTCTCTGAGTGTCTGTTAATGTGGGTGATTGAAGAAGTGGGACGTAAACCTGTGTCCAAGGAGCAACAAGTCCAAGTCGCACAGGAAAAGCTGAAGCAGATTAAAGCTGACTTAGAAGCGCTGGGTTTGCAAGTTAAGACAGAAGTCCGAGTCGGTAATCCTTATCTGGAAGTTTTAGATGCGGCGACAGTGTTTGACATCCGCGCGATCGCGGTTTCCTCTGAAACAATCGGCAGTATTATTGAATTGCCTATCCGTAGCTTTGCTGGGGAATTAATGCGGCGCAGTTGGCATCCCGTTCTCTTCTTTCCACCACCGAGTTAAATTTATTTGTTAGGGAACTTCTGCTATACTAGCTTGGCAAAGCCCTGCCGTAGCTGTTGCGCTCGCTGCCTGAGTTCAGCAATCAACTCATCTTCTCCCAAAACAACACCACCTCTGGTAATTTGTTGCTTCGCTTCAAGTTTGTGTGCCAGTTGATGGCAGAGCTGACATTTGCCTAAGATACCCATAACTGATGGGGAAAATTTCGCAAAAACGAATTCATCTTCTGAAGTAAACCCCTTTTTGTCAATTCGCTGCGATAAGTCTTCGTGAGAGTTTGACTGAGGTTTGAGCTTGTTGATAAATTGGGCAACAGCAACAACCTCTTTTTGGCGATTCAACAGGGGCCACGCCAGGATTGTATAAGTACGGTAACCTGTTTTTTTATCCGTTTTCTTCGCTTGTTCTGAACGGGGGTCGTCGTAGACATCAAAGGGAATATTGATCATGTTGGACGAGCGGGCAGCTAAACCAACAATTCCCTTGTTCATGGGGATATCAATGATTAAGGAACCCCCTTTTCCATCCTCAGCGATTAAAGAACCCACTTCCTTCTTGTGCTGATCGATTAAAAAGATACTGGCGCGATCGGCACTCAGCAAGTCTCCAGCTTTACGAGTGATACGACCTAACATTTCACAAAGAGTGCGTACCAAATCCTGTAACGCTTTATCGACCGTGTCTTTTTCGACTGAAAAATAGGAGTTAATTTGATTCTCACCAGAATTGAACGCTACAGAAGATACAGAGGTGAGCGATGATTCTTGTCCCTCAAAACCAGCCACTTCTCGCCAATCCAGTCCTAATAGCTGACAAATTTGCAGAAAATTTAGCCGATTAACGGGTTGACCTTTGAGAAAAAGATTATTAATTACAATAGGCAGCGAGCGACCTAGCTGTTCAGCTAGCTCTTGCTCTTGTCCGTTACTCTTATATCTCCAAGCTTGTTCGACAGCTTGGATATATTTAGGGTGCACACTTAATGTTTTTGACATATAGGAGCAGCGGAATTCTAACGTAATCATACAATAAGTTTTCCGGAACTAGCATCAGCCAATTGGCGTAAGATGAATACGTTATCTGTCTTAGTACAGCATGGCGGCAAATACAGAAGGGCTACAATTTTACAGCATACCATGGTACGTCTCTTAATGTTACCCCTCTACGCCTCTACCCCTCTACCCCTCTACCTACTTTTCCTTTGCCTCCTCCGAGGACTTGGCATCAAAGTAAGCTTCCAACACCTGCTTAACCATCGGTGCAGCTACGGAACCGCCACCACCACCGGAATGTTCAGCAAAAGCGACCACGACAATCTCGGGCTTATCGAATGGCGCAAAGGCACCAAACCAGGCGTGAGGCTTTCCAGGTGGCGCTTCGGCTGTGCCACTCTTTCCAGCTATCGGCGGTAGATGAGGCACATTTAACACTTGTCCCGTACCACCAGCAACCACCGCTCGTAATCCCTTACGTAGTGTCTCTATCGTTGAAGGTTTCATTTCCATTGACACCCGCCAGTTGTCCACCGCCTCATTATCCTTACGTAAATGCGGTTTAACTCGATAGCCACCATTAGCCGGAACAGCAAACATGACTGCCACTTGCAGGGGTGTTGCCTGAGTAAATCCCTGACCAATGGACATATTCACGGTATCCCCCACTGTCCATTCCCAGTTGAAGCGCTCCCGCTTCCAGGTATCATCCGCAATCAAACCGGCAGCTTCTTCAGACAACTCAATTCCGGTGGGTTGACCAAATCCATAGTTCCTTGCCCATTTAATCAAAGTCGGTCCACCTACCCCTTTGCCAATTTGACCATGAAACGTATTACTACTCCATGCCATAGCTTGCTGGTATCCCAACGGACCAAAACCGGCACGGTTCCATTCGCCAAAGGCTGTACCCCCAACATTCAGGGCGGCAAAGGTAGGCAACACGGTACCTGGTCTAAATTTCCCCGACTCCATACCCGCTGTTTGGGTCACCACCTTAAACGTACTCGCCGGGGGAAATCCGCGCATCGCTCGATTGACAAAGGGATTTCCTTTCCCTTGCAATTGCTTCCACATATCTGGAGTAATCCGGCTTGAAAAAATGTTGGGATCGAATGTAGGGCGGCTAACCATAGCTAAAACCGCTCCATTTCTGGGATCAAGGGCGACAATCGCACCCTTTTGATTGCCCAATGCAGCTTCGGCTGCCTTCTGGGTCTTTAAATCAAGGGTAATTTGCAGGTCTTTACCTGATTTTGCCTCTTTCTCACCCAGAATCCTCAGAACTCGACCTGCACCATCGACCTCCACTTGCTGACCGCCCCATTCTCCTCGCAGGGTTGGTTCAAAGGCTTCTTCAACCCCCATCTTCCCAGCAACATCGCCCATGCGATACCCTTGGGCGCGACGTTGTCCTAGTTCTCGATCATTCAGTTCCCCGGTATATCCCAAAACGTGAGCGGCTAAATCCCCATTGGGATAATCCCTGACGGCTTCGATATCCACCTCGATCCCATCCAGTTGATGGCTATACTCCTGTAGAGCGGTAATTTGGGCAGGTGAAAGACCCCGTTCAATCCGGATCAGCGAAGGTGAATTAAAGCCAGCGCGTTCAACCCGCTTTTGAATCTCGTCTTCGGGAAGCTCTAACAGTTGGGATAGACGTTGTCGCGTTTGGGGCCATTCATCTTTTTTCAGTGCCACGGGCCACAAGAACACCGAATGAGACAAGCGAGAGCTGGCTAGCACGTTGCCCTTGCGGTCAAAAATATTGCCCCGCACTGGCTGTTTCGGCACCAGCCGAATCCGGTTATTTTCAGCCAGTTGTCGGTTACGTTCTCCCTGAACCAACTGTAAGTACGCCAGACGAGAACCCATTGCCCCGACTAGGAACAAACTGACAATCAGCATGACAATGACCGATTGGTAATTGCGTCCAACGGTACGGGGTGTCGTTTGGCGACCTCCGGAATAGGGCTGAATCACGGTCATAGTAAACGGCTTCTCAACTCTCTTTAGTAGTTTGTACTCAGTCTAGTGTTGATTGTGACGCTTTTTTCACAGAAGTGGCTTATCTGTGCCAAACTAGGTCGTTAACCCAGTCGCATCAAGGTGAAATAATAGCGCATCCTTTCCTCGAATGCATTTTTAGCGGGTCAATTCTTGGAAGCCACCCCACAAGGTTAGTAGACAGATAAAATAGACCCAAGTATAAAAAAAAGGATTAACGAATTCACAGGTTCATCGGGTTTGATTGGTTAAATCAGGGCGACGAAAGCGCTAGTGAATGAATTATTATGTTTCAACCTTCCGTTAAAGACCAACGCGCTCCGGATACTACGGCTGAGCTTGATGTTGAACTCCGCAAGGTTTTCAAGGTTTTCAATGGCGAGACAGCGGTTCGGGGAATTGACTTGAAGATCCGACGGGGAGAATTTTTTAGCATTCTCGGTCCATCGGGTTGCGGTAAAACGACTACTCTGCGCTTAGTGGCAGGATTTGAGTCTCCCTCTGCAGGTGAGGTTTTGATTCAAGGGCAATCCATGAATCACGTACCTCCTCACCGTCGACCTGTCAATACGGTATTTCAAAGTTATGCTCTATTCAATCACCTGACCGTTGCGGAAAATGTCGCATTCGGGTTGCGACTGAAAAAGCTCAAGGGGACAGACGTTGATGAGCGAGTCAAACAAGCCCTCAAACAGGTGCAAATGGAAACTTATAGCAATCGATTTCCCGCTCAACTGTCTGGAGGACAACAACAACGGGTAGCATTAGCACGAGCTTTGGTGAATCGTCCTACTGTTCTATTGTTGGATGAACCCTTGGGGGCGTTAGATTTTAAGCTTCGCAAAGAAATGCAGGTGGAACTCTCTAACTTACATCAGGATTTAGGGTTAACGTTTATTATGGTGACCCACGACCAAGAAGAGGCTTTGAGCCTCTCTGATCGGATTGCCGTGATGGAGGCGGGGAAGATTGAACAAGTGGGCAACCCCACTGAAATCTATGAACGTCCCCGTACCCCCTTTGTGGCTGATTTTATCGGTGATACGAATCTGTTTAAGGGTCGCCTGCACGCTGCTGATTCTTCTACGCTACAAATTATCACGTCCAGCGGTTTGGAGATGGTTGTGCAATCCTCTGACGCCAAAGAATGGATGAGTAACTCTAAGGAAATGGTGGTTAGCGTGCGTCCGGAGAAAATTCGCTTGAGTCTTTCACCACCCAACTCAACCGTGAATTGCTTTGAAGGTCGTCTCAAACATGTTATGTATCTGGGAACTCACGTTCACTTGGTCGTGGAACTCCTAACCGGCGATTGCCTGACGGTTATGCTGCCGAATAATACTATGAACAAGCTACCCGAACCCCATACCTCAGTGTACGCCCGTTGGGCAACGACCGATTGTATCGCGTTAGAGGAGTAATCACCATGGCACAATCAGGAGTCAGGTTGTTTTTAGCTGAATTGGAGTCGCACTGTAACTCGAGTGCGATCGCGACGTTCCTCAATAGTGATGGAGAGTCGTTTGCCATTGACCTTAATCGTCAGGGACATAAGGTAACGTATGGAACGGATTTGGATATTAAGGAATTCTTTGTCGCCAAACTTTTGGGGGGATGTCAACCTCATGGTTCGTTGATCCTGCGTTCGTTTACGCCGGATATTGACGAATTTACCCAGTTACCCATCAAAGAATTACGTGGCTATGTTCTGCAAGGGACGGGGAATGATCTGGAATTTGAGAAACTTCCCCCCAAGGTCATGTTTGCCTGTCACAACACTGATGCAGAAACTGGGGAACCTTTACCCCTAGAACAATCTGTCCGCTATTGCTAAAGTTGTTGTTCGTCCTTTCTAATGACTAATCAGCCAAGATCCCGAAAACGACCAACCCGCCGTCAGTTTTTACAAGCGGCGGCTTTAACCTTACCTTGGCTAACGCTGTCAGGGTGTGGCTGGAGACTGGCGAATGTGCGCCCTGCGGCGGGGAGTCAAGATGATGCCAATCTGTTATACATTTACACTTGGGCTGGCTATACTGACCAAGATTTGTTAGACCGCTTTGAGGAAGAAACCGGGATCAGGGCGATCGCGGATGTCTATGATTCTAATGAAGCGATGTTGGCTCGATTACAGGCGGGTGGCGGGGGCGCTTACAGCATCATTTACCCTTCGGAGTACATGGTGCAAAAGATGATCACGATGGGGATGTTGCTAGAACTCGACCAACCCCGCATCGAGGGTATGTATCGGTTGTTTCCCCGTTTTCAGCAAGCCGACTATGATCCGGGGAATCGCCACTCTGTTCCCGTCAGTTGGGGAACTACTGGCTTGGTTTACAATACCCAGCAAGTCCAACCCCCGCCAGCAGATTGGGACTATCTGTGGGTGTATCAACAGCAGTTGGCAAGACGGATGACGTTGGTCAATGATGTGCGAGAAGTTATGGGTGCGGCGTTGAAAAAGTTGGGATATTCTTACAATTCAACCAACGTGGAACATATTCAAGCCGCCTATCAAGCCCTGATGGACTTAAAACCTGCGATCGCATCATTTACGTCTGATGCTTGGCGTCCCCAGATTCTCAGCGGAGATTTAAAAATTGCCATGTGTTATTCGTCCGATGCCACGGAAATCATGCCAGAGAATGAAGATTTACGCTATGTGCTTCCTGAAAGTGGTTCCTCCCTGTGGATTGATACCCTAGCCATTCCCAAAACCGCTCCCAATGTCGAGGGCGCTTATGCTTGGATTAATTTTATGTTGCAGCCGGATGTCGCCGCACGCATCGTGGAACGCCTAAGTTTTGCGACGCCCAATAAAGCTGCCTATAATCTCTTACCGCCTGACCTGAAAAATGATACCAGTCTATTTCCTCCAGAAGAAGCCCTGGAACGGTGCGAAAATTTGGAACCGTTAGGAGATGTTGAAGCCGTCTATGACCGCTATTGGACTAAATTGACCAGCGCCTAATTATAGCTGTCGTCCTAACGGTTAGGACTTTCTTTAACGCCTAAAATGACCCCAACTTTTGCCCTCTGTCTCCTTCTATAAATGCTGACTAATTCATAATCAATACTTATACTGTGTCTACCGACAAAAAAGTTTCTCCCACCTCCTTACCCAATCCCGCAGCCAAAGATCATAAGGCTGAACCATCATTTATAGAAGAACCCACACGTTCTCGACGCCAGTGGTTAGAACCTTTGGCGTTATTAGGACCGGCTGGACTGTGGCTGTTTTTATTGTTGGTTTTACCAACTCTGATCATCTTTGAGTTGAGCTTGGTTCCTGATATTAAACCGGGGGATATTGTTAACCCGTCGGGACTGGATAACTATCTGCGCGTCTTTGAACCAATCAATCTTCAGGTGATGGGGCGATCAGTGTTTTTTGCAGTAGGTACGATGGCGATTTGTCTGGTGTTGGGATTTCCGGTAGCCTACTGGATTGCTCAGATGGCACCGAAGCGCTGGCAGAATTTACTCCTGTTAGGGTTTATCCTACCCAATTTTACCTCCTCCCTGTTACGCTCTTATGCCTGGATTACGATTTTGCGACCCACCGGGGTACTCAATAGCATCTTAACCTCGATTGGCTTACCCGCGTTGGAACTCTTAAATACCAGTTCGGCGGTATTAATTGGTATGGCGTATAGTTATTTACCGTACATGGTATTGATTCTCTATGCGTCCTTAGAGAAATTAGATCGGCGTTTATTGGAAGCGGCGGCGGATTTGGGTGCTAATCCGGTGCAAACCTTCTGGAAGGTAACTATACCCCAAACCTTTTCCGGTATTGCGGCGGGTTCGATTCTGGTGTTTATTACCGCTTTGGGGGATTTCGTTGATCCGGAGTTGTTAGGGGGGGCTTCCAGCATGACGGTATCCCGTCTCATTTACAACCAGTTTCTGGGCGCAACCCAAAACTGGGGATTTGGTTCAGCGCTGAGTATGGTGTTAATCTTTGCCGTGAGTATTGCGATCGCGCTTTTAATTAAGTACGGGGATATGGAACCGCAACGCTAGTTCGTTCTTTGTTGGCTAATATTCAGCCACTACGCTTTAGCGTTTCTCCCCCAGAAAATTGCTATTTGTAACAACTCCTAAACTTTGGTAAATACTGTTTGGCAGCCAGAGAGAACCATGTTACTTTAAATATGGAGATCGTCCTCCAGAGACAATAACTGGAGAAAAACCAACGAAGAGTCAGAGGTGGTCAGGAACCCCACGCCTAAAGGCGGGGGCTTGAAATAAAGCCCATACCTGACCAGCATAAGACCTACGCGGTCTACGTTAACGGTAAGCGTTAAAGTTCGTACCTACAAATGCTTCCGCTAGTTTGTAGCTCTACAACTCCAGCATTAAACAGGTGTACAGGGTTAAGCCAGTGTGTTGGAGAAAGTACCGACCGTTAACTTATGCGAAGCTAACATTACCCCAGAAACGGGAGGGGCGCAAGCCCAATTAAACAACCCTTGTGCGTACAGGTTAAAAGCACGAGTCTGTAATTGCCCAGACGAAAGGCAAATGCAATATGTCGAACGTCATGACGATCATCCCCAATCTTTGGCTCTGGCACAGAAGTAACCAACCTAGCGTAGCCTTAAGGGGTTAGATTCGGTGAAAACCGAAACCCAACTCAAGTCCAGAAAGACACATTTATGCGGGTCAATAAGCGGTGAACCTGTGGGATTTGTAAACATTAGTAAGCTCAGATTAAAACCTGAAAAATTAACGGCTTGAAAAGTCCTAATAAAACGATCACTTGGGTCTAATCTCTTTGGTTAGACCCATTTGATTATGATTGACTGATTATAATTGACGTTGGCTCAACTTCAAGGAAAGCGGAACGTCTGTCAATTGTAGGGGCGGGCGCGAGCCGTTTAATTTTGTTATCTACCGATAACCTCTCAACAAAACCCGCCCTGTGTCATCAACAGGAGAGATACTTTTAACGAACACTAATCGGTTCCGGTGGTTGATTCAAACCCCGTTCTGCCAGCATCGTATTTTCGAGAACCGTAAGCGCTTGCTTGTATTGGGGATCTTCGATTGTGGCACGTAACATCGGTTGTGTAACCAAACGCCGCTGTTGGGCGCGAGTTAAATCAATTTGCACATCAGGATTAATTCCCTTGTGATTAATATCAATACCACTGGGAGGATAGTAGCGGGAAATCGTCACCGCTAAACCTGAACCATCCGATAAGGAATGAACAGACTGTACGACAGCTTTACCAAACGTCGTCGAACCGACAACCCTCGCCCGTTTATTATCCTTCAGCGCACCCGCTAGAATTTCACTGGCGCTAGCTGAATTGCCATCAACTAAAACAACCAGGGGAAGCTGAGTTAGTGCGGTTTGGTTGGCAGAAAACTTTTGTTCTCCCCCTTTGCGATCAATGGTGTGGACAATCTCACCCTCATCGAGCCACATCCGGGCAATTTCAATACTGGCGTACAATAATCCACCAGGATTACCACGCAAATCTAAAACATAACCATTCACATCTTGGTTATCCAGATTGCGAATTGCCCGTTGCATTTGTTCAGGTGCGTGGGAACTAAATTCATCAATGCTGATATAACCCACCCGCATTTGACCTTCCTGCTTGAGGGTATAGTGTACAGACGGTAGCTCAATCTGAGCGCGGGTTAGGGTGACATCAAAGTGATTTTGCCCTTGACGAGATATTTTCAGAGTGACGGATGAGCCAACTTCGCCGCGAATTAACGCCGAGGCTTCTTCCGCACTCATCCCTTGAGTGGATTTGCCATCAATGGCGATAATTTTGTCTCCAGATTTAAGTTCGGCTTTGAATGCCGGTGAATTTTCAATCGGTTCAATAATAAGCAGCTTCTGGGTTTTATCATCAACGCCCATACGAATCCCTACCCCAGACAGTTCACCTGCTGTTTGATCCGTTAACGCTTTGAATTGTTGGGGTTCTAAAAAGCGAGTATAGGGATCACCGATGGGTTCTAGGGCGTCGCGAATGGCTTTGTAGGCTTGTTCTGGAGAGGTATAATTGCGGTTGAGTAGCTGTTGACGGGTCGCTTGCCAATCCACTTGATTGAACGAGGGATCAACGTATTCCTGATTAACAATTTGCCAAACTTCATCAACAACCGTCTTGGGACTATCCTCAAGCGCCGCAAAGACGGAGCGATTGCTGCCAATTGGGGCTAACCATGATAATGTGGCTGTTGTTGCGATCGCACCCGTTACGAGGATGCTTTTCAGCCAAGGGAAGGTTTTAGAATATTGATTCATGGGAAATACGTCGAACAGACTATGGGTTGGTTTAAAGCGGACAGTCAAAGCGTACCCAGTCGTTAGCTGCAATAATTAGCATTCCGTTACATAAGACTTACCCAAAGTTACCTACAGGCGGACATCTTTGGAACTTACTTCCTGTTTCATCCTGGTGGTGACGGCACTCGACCAGTCCACAGGCTAACACCACCTAACTGGCTGAACCATTCTTTGACCTACCTAACTGTGGTTTTTGGCTAGATAGGTATACCAATAAAGTATACATACTCCCGGTGGTAACCTTCATCAAGACAAGTCTCTCCCCAGTTTTGGGTAATAACAGGTAGAGGTGTCCAAGGACTTAGTTCAAGTTACTCACCCTGAGTAGGTATAGCATGGTTTTGGCGGCATCAAATCCGTCTATTGCTACTATACTCAACTTATCTGGCTAATTTCCAGAAATTTTGTGCCAGTTGACCTATTGTCCTAGTGATGAAGACAATGGCTTTGCCTCGGACAGTCAGAGTGAATCAAGTGGAAAGCCTCAGTGAGACGATCGATAACACGCCATTGGCTAGGGATTGCACGTTGGCTACTGTCTAAGCAACGACTACGCTGGTTAGGCTTAGGGCTATTAAGCCTAGTCGTTATTCTTAGTATAGGGTTACTTTCTAGTATCTTCAGATTGTCGGCAGGAGCCGCTGCACCTGTAGATACGTTTTTTGTTTTGGGGGGAAGTATTCGCCGGGAGGTTTATGTGGCTCAGTTAGTGAAGCAACATCCCCAAACTCCGGTTTTGATTTCTCAAGGCTCTGATGAACCCTGTATTTGGCTAATCTTTCAAAAGTATAACGCACCCATGGGTCAGGTTTGGTTAGAAAAATGTGCGGATTCCACGTTTGGTAATTTCTACTTCGGGATTCCGATTTTACGGCAGTGGGGGGTGCGTCATGTTCAGTTAATTACCTCTCCCACCCATTTACCACGAGCAGGGTGGATGGCGCAAATTCTTTTGGGTGCGAATGGGATTTGGGTGGATGTGGATACGGTACAGGAACGGGGAATTCCGGGGAATCAAGAATCCTGGTGGAAGACGGGATTAGATGTGACGCGCAGCCTAGCTTGGGCGCTGTTGAGTCAGGGAATTCAACCGCACTGTTCCCAGGTTACGCCCCTAACGGATATTGATTTAGACGCTTGGCGTAAGTTAGGCTTCGATTGTGAGTATCAATGGTGGTTGAAATTAGACGAAAACGTTCTGTATTAACGGCTTACCGTAGGGTGGGCATTGCCCACCAGACTCAAGTCAGCGCCATTTCTATTAACTCAGAGTATCCAAACAACAACCCCGACTTCTTGGAGAAGTCGGGGTTCTTTCTATCTCAGATCATGTCAAACACCGTTAATCAGCATTGCCATTATTAGCAATCATCAGGACATGATATTAAGACGAAGGACAAGTAACGATTAAAGCGTCTTCAAGAACTCAATCAGCGCCAGCTTGTCCTCATCGGGCAACTCTGTGCCAAAGTAATGTCCATGATCCTCAATGAAATCAGGCACCTGGTTTGCCTTGAGCAAAACTGGGGCAATCACATCATCTGGTACAAAGTCCACCAGCTTTTCCAACACCTTTGAGCCAATGTCAGAATTTAACTTCCGCTGTAGGATGCTTGGTGTATTGCGGGGATCTAAATTTGCCAGCAAGTTGATTGTCGCACCTTTAGGAACCGTAGCCACCAGTTTACCCTGTTGCAAATAGGTTTCGCGATCGGTTCGCTTGATGATACCTTCGCGCTTTTCGGGCCACAGTTGCTTTTCAATCGCGTCATTAAAGGCTTCCATCCGTCCTTTCACCGATGGATCTCCGGTGTATTTACCCAACATATTGTTGTGCAAGAAGGGCGCACTTGACCAAATGCTGATCAGTGAGGGGACGCGATAATAACCTGTGCCACCGGCTGGAATCTCCAACTCAATCGGCTTATCTGGATTATAGGGATTCTCCAGTTCAAGAGTACCCGGTGAGGGCAGTTCTTTGTAGGTCTTCGACGAGAATTGCTCCCAAACATGACCCTTGAGCGCATTGGTGGCTAACGCACGGGCAGCATTTGTGCCGATCAAGGTTACGGGGTAACGCTTGTCATTGGACAAGAAGTTATGATCCCGGAAATCGGAACTCAGTACCGACTCCCGATACCATTGCTGCGCCTGTTCTGGATCTCCAACAATTTCCGCAGGGGGTTGCTTGCTGGAATGACAAGTGGCACAAGTCTCAGCAAAGATAATTTTCCCGCGTTTGAGAACCGACTCATCTTTGGTTAAGTAAGCCTTACCCCCAGGTGCATCTTCTAGATGCATTGGTCCAATCGTCGCCAGGAATTTCTCCGCATCTGCCATGCGTTTTTCAGTTTCTTGCCAACCCTTGCAATCCCGCCGCGCTTCTTCAATATCGAAGGGAGACTGAGGTGTTAACCCAGAGACAGCATCATGACGCCGTAGCCACTGATCAGAACACATACCAATGTTGACATAGACCCGCAGGGATGCTAAGGCTACACCAACGGAGTCTGCACCATCTTTAAGGATGTGAGGAACTGGCTCAATAGAACCATCATTCATCACCTCATCATACCGGGGTCGATCCGCTAGGTTAAAAATCGCGTTAATCGCATTGGGATTATTAATGTGATCGGTGGCGATACGAGAGGTATCCGAAGTGCCTCGGGGCTGACTCTCTAACACCTGTTTGCGAAAATCCGCGTCTGGGACACTACCGCCAAATAATCCGCCTTCCTTGATGTACTGATTCCCCAAGGCTGACGCGAGGTTTTCCCATTTGGGGTTTTCGGGATCAGCAGGAGGCTTGAGGGGGTTAAAGGCAATATGGCAAACGCCACAGGATATGCCGATGCGGTAGGGCGGTTCAATTTGAGCCCGTTTTTCTCCGGGTTGATAGTAGCTGACTAGATCCCATTTCTCTGAGTCAAAGTTGGGATTGGGGAATTTTCGTACCCCCATGACTCCCGCAGAATGGGGGTCTTTGTCACATTGGTCTAACCATAACCCATACTCATCCGGCTCAGTTGCAGTTTTACAGCTCGGATCATTGACCACGCCGATGGTCTTAAACCGCTGATTGCGCGGTAGGTGAGGTTGATCTCCTGGTACGAGTTCACTATCCGGACGAGCATCAACCAGACTCAAAAAGTCGATTTCTCCATGACTCTGTTTGGCAATTCCACGGAAGAATTCCTCATTAAAGCCAGTCCAATAGTACCAGGTCTGAAGACCACGCTTTTGTGCTTCTGTCAAATCGCCGTAGGAATCCTCCGGCACATAACCGAGATAACCATCATAGGATTCTGAATCGCTATCCTTGTCGTACCCAGTTGGCTGAGTTGAGATGTCACCAGTGTAATCAGTGGGTGAAGTAGAGGTATCAGTGGCGTATGTAGAGGTCTGAGCTAGGAGATCTCTGAGATGTTCTGCTGATGTGGTTTGAAAGTTATCAGCGGAACAGCCCAGAAGTGTCACCATTAGGATCAAACAGCACACGAAGCCTAGATATGACTTCTTCATCAAAATTAAACTCTCCTTAAAGATAGAAGCCTTAGCTGTATATGTCTGCTCAAAGTATTACTTATTTTCCAACGTCTTCTGTAATGGGAAAGAAACCAAGAAATTGTAACATTTTTTAACGTTTTGGCGATGAGTGTGATTGAAGTCACAAATAAATAAATCTTAATGTTGAACGGGCAAAACTCTAAATAACTCTAAACATAGGTGGTGAAAAATTTCACGACTGATAAAACTCTGGGCGGATAAAACCTTTTACAAAGAAAATCCTTGAGTGACACAGAGTTTTACAACTCATTTATATTGATGACTCACTGACTCACTAAATATTACGCAATATTAAAATATTCGGTCGAATTTGCCCAAAGCACAACAATCCGATTAAAATTCAGCCTATTGAGTACAAGCCGAAACTCCCATGGACAAGGATGTCATTTTTGAACCGCTCACGTTCCGCAACCTGACTGTCAAAAATCGCATTTTCCGCTCTAACATCAGCGGGAGATTTGATAACTACGATGGTTCCGGCAATCAAGCTCGGATTAATTGGGAAGAGAAATTTGCTCGTGGGGGTGCTGGCGCAATCATTTCGTCCTTTGTCCCTGTTACGCTCAAAGGGCGTATCGTTCCTAACTACGCCACAATTCACTCGGACGATCGCATCCACTTTTGGAGCAAAGTCGGTGAAGCTGTTCATCGCCATGACTGCAAATTCATCATGCAGCTAAGTCACAGTGGACGACAACAGGATATTGAAGGGGTTGAGAACGATCACATCCGCCTCAGTTCCACCAGCAAAACCGAATCCTTTCATGGCTTAAAATGTCGGTCAATGACGAAAGACGAAATCAAGGACACGGTGAATGCCTTTGCTGAAGGGGCGAGACGGGCAAAAGAAGCCGGACTTGATGGGGTGGAGTTGCATGGAGCAAATGGCTATCTGATTACTCAATTCCTCAGTTCCGGTATCAACGATCGCACGGACGAATATGGCGGTTCCTTGAAAAATCGCGCCCGCTTTCTCTTAGAGATTATCGAAGCCGTGCGCCAGAAAGTGGGAGACGATTTTCACTTCCAGTGCAAGATTAGTGCTGTGGAGTACAATGACGCGGTGATTCCTTGGGAAAAGCCAGGAAATACCCTACAAGAATCCGTACAAATCTGTAAATGGATAGAAGAAGCTGGAATTGATTCCATTCATGTCTCCAGTGGCAGCTTGTTTCCCCATCCCTTAAACCCACCGGGAACATTTCCGCTGTTTGGAGATTATGCTACCGATTGCGCCAAAAATTCCTACGACACCATGTTATCCAGCGGGAATGCCACCTTCCGCAACTATCTCTTGTTCCGATATCCATTTCTCCAACCCCTATTTATGTGGTTGTGGTATCGTATCCCCAATATGAGAAATCGGGAGAAGAAACCATTTAAAGGCTTAGATATCACCGCCGAATCCCTAAACCCTGAGTTCCGTAAGTTCTTCGCCCCCCAAGAGGTTGAGGAACTATTACGCAAGTATCAAGGCATCAGCATAGAGGATGCTAAAGCTATCAAAGCGGCGGTTAAGGTTCCCATAATTTGTACGGGTGGATTCCAGCAAGCCTCCTATATTCGCAACGCGATTAATGATGGCTATTGTGATGCCGTCAGTATGGCACGCATGTTTGTGGCAAACAACGATCTGCCTCAACAATTTGCCGCCGGTAAAGATCTTCCCGATCGCCCCTGCACCTACTGCAATAAATGCTTACTCAACACCTTAGAAAATCCCTTAGGGTGCTATGAACCCGCTCGTTTCGGTGGCGACTACCAGGCAATGATTGACGAAGTGATGACCGTCTATAAGCCAGCCCCCGGTGATGTAGAGGCATTGGTTTAAATGACAAAGGACAAAGGACAAATGACAAATGACAAAGGACAACCAAGTCTTCTCCAGAAAATTTGGGTTTTTATCCAAAAAGCGTCTGTTTTTATCGTCGGTGCGGTTTTAATTATCGCCCTGATTTTGGCATTGCCCTTGCTCACCAATCGGAATGCCGTCAACTATGCCAATATTAATGACCACTTTAGATATGGCTCAATTGGTGGTGAAGACTCGGATGGAATTCCCTACTGGATTTGGAAAGCCCTTCCCGTTGTCTTCTCTGACAAATTGCCAGGAGAAGGGTTAACGTCTTTTGGCTTTATTCAAGAAGCCGGACATGAGTTACCCATTGGCTTTGCCAAAAGCCCCAACTCCCTAGGCTTGGATGTTGTCACCCAAAACTGTGCCACCTGTCATGTGGGCAGTCTCCGGGATAGGACGGATAGCGAACCGGTTATTATCTCAGCAATGCCAAGTAATACCGTCAATCTGCAAGGCTACATTCAGTTTCTCGCTGATGTTGGGGTAGACAAGCGCTTCACGGCTAACGAGATCATGCCCTACATTGACGAGATGGGGGCTAATCTCAACCCACTACAGAAGTTGATCTATAGTTACATCGCAATTCCGCAAACACGGGATGCTTTGGTTAACCTCAGAGATGGCTTTACGTTCATGGAACGGCAAACCCCCTACGGACCTGGACGAGTAGATACGTTTAGCTCCTATAAATCCCGTCGCTTCAACTTCCCCACTGACAAATTAGAGGAAGATGAACTCAATGGTATTGCCGATTTCCCCAGTGTCTGGAATCAAGGACCGAGGGAAGGGATGCAACTTCACTGGGATGGTAACAATACCTCCGTTGATGAACGCAATAAGAGTGCCGCATTGGCATTGGTTCAGCCAACAACCATTGACTTTGACTCCATTCACCGAGTCAGAGATTGGCTGATGGAACTACCAGCCCCCAGCTATCCCTATCCGATTAATCAAGAGTTAGCCGCTGTGGGTAAACCGATTTACGAAAACACCTGTGCCAGTTGCCATGCCTTTGGTGGATCTCAGGTGGGCAAGGTTGTCCCGATTGCCGAAATTGGGACTGATCCGGGGCGTCTGGATTCCTACACCTACGAACTGGCATCCAATCAATATACCCTATTTACAGGAATTTCCTATCAGGGTGAAGATCAACGGTTCACCAAGTTCCGTAAGACCAACGGTTATGCCAATCATCCCCTAGATGGCATCTGGTTGCGATCGCCTTATTTGCATAACGGCTCAGTACCCACCTTGCGAGACTTGCTCGAAATTCCAGATAAACGTCCCGAAACATTCTATCGTGGCTACGATGTTTTCGACCCAGAAAAAGTCGGCTTTGTCTCTGATGTCGCTGCAGAAAATGGTAAAACGTACTTCAAATTTGACACTACCGCTCCTGGTAACAGCAACAGTGGTCATGACTATGGCTTAAACCTTTCACCAGAGGAAAAA
Organism: Coleofasciculus sp. F4-SAH-05; assembly: GCF_040222985.1. Lineage (NCBI taxonomy): Bacteria > Bacillati > Cyanobacteriota > Cyanophyceae > Coleofasciculales > Coleofasciculaceae > Coleofasciculus > Coleofasciculus sp. F4-SAH-05. Next base: position 6,638 of record NZ_JAVKBY010000202.1, on the reverse strand, counting down.
GATGCACTAGTTGAGTATATGAAGACACTTTAACGTCCACACATAAATCCGCACTTTTGTCTTGACTCGGTAATTCATCAATGACCAATGATAAAGGACAAATGACCAATCAAAAATGACAAAATTGTTCAGGGAATCCTCTTGTTCATAGCCATGTAGCCTAAAACTCAATCATCACCCATCTCGTCAACAGCAAAGGTATTGCCATAAAGGAAAGTTCTGGATGCTGGATTCATAAGTTGAATTATCAAGGAAGCCGTAGAGAGAATTTATGGAAACACTGAAGAAAAATTTAGGAAAAACGATAACAGCAATTATCCTGGTCATTGTCCTCCTCGTTGGTAGTGTTGGGTATATCGCTTGGTATAACCTGTTTCGCGAAGTCCCCACTTATTACGAGTCAGCCGAAGAGCATTTCAAATATGGTTCGGTTGGTACCGAAAAGGCTGAAGGGATTCCCTATTGGATTTGGCTGGTTCTGCCTCGACTTTTTCCGGAAAAGTTACCCGGTTCTGGAGGGTATACGTCTCTAGGATTGACCTGGGAAGAGGGCAAAGAAACTCCAGTGGGAATTTCTAAGAAAACCATTGGTTTTCCTCGTCAAGGTGTTACTTGTGCTGTTTGCCATACCGCAACTTATCGTAAAACCCCTAAAGATAAGCCGATCATTGTCCCCACCGGACCAGCGATTAAGTTTGATGGTCAAACCTACACCCGATTTCTCCTTGAGAGTGCCAGCGACCCCAGATTTACCGCTGACTATATTCTCCCGGAAATCGAATATAACCATGAATTTTCTTTGGTGGAAAAACTGCTGTATCGCTATCTGATCATTCCCCAAACTAAAGAAGCACTGCTCAAGCAGCAGGAAAGTTTTGCTTGGATGGATTCTCGACCCAACTGGGGTCCAGGTCGAATTGATCCGTTTAATCCGGTGAAGTTTAGAACTTTGGGTCTACCCCTAGACGATACCATTGGCACCTCAGATATGATGCCCCTGTGGAATCAGAAGCAACATCAAGGGTTTGCCCGACATTTGGATGGATTGGAAACCTCACTCACAGAAGCGGTAAACATGGGAGGTATTGGCAATGGTGCAACCAAGGATTCAATAGATCTGCCAAGTCTACGGCGGGTTGAAGAGTACATGACAAAACTCGATCCCCCCAAATATCCATTCTCCATTGATCCAGAATTAGCCAACCAAGGGAGCAAACTTTTTGACAGTAACTGTGCCTCTTGCCATGCTTTTGGTGGGGAAAGAACAGGTACAGTCATCCCCGTTGAAGAAGTGGGAACGGATCCTTTCCGCTTAGATATGTGGACTCAACAAGCGGCTGAGGCTTATAACGAGTTTGCCGAAGGGTATGACTTTGACTTCGACAATGTACGCAAAACGGATGGTTATGTAGCGGTATCCCTAGATGGGATTTGGTTAAGAGCGCCTTATTTGCATAATGGCTCAGTACCCAACCTCACCGATTTACTAGAAACGCCGGAAAATCGGACACAAATATTCTATCGAGGGTACGATGTTTACAATCCAGAAAATGTTGGCTTTGTGGCTCAAGGAGCGGAAGCCGAAAAGGTTGGGTTTAAATACGATACCCATGTGGCGGCTAACGGAAATCAAGGACATCTCTATGGAACTGATTTGTCATCTGGAGAGAAAAAAGCTCTGATTGAATACCTGAAAACCTTATAATTCTTTCCCTCTAAGGTTTGTAAACTGTTATCCTTGACTGAAAGACCTGGTTCAACGGAGGAGAGCATGTCCCATATTCCCCATATATTAGTCGTTGTTTCCACGGCGAGTGAAATTCCTCTCAGGGAGGGCGGAACCCACGAAACGGGAATCTTTCTGGGAGAACTTACGGAACCCGTCGAAGCGATGCATGAAGCAGGCTTTAAGCTAACATTTGCCAGTCCTGGAGGCAAGGAACCCATCATCGACAAACATAGCTACGACCTGATATATTGGGGTTTCTCGAAGAAGCGGGTTAATCAGGCTAAGGTATTCTATGAAAGCTTGCTGAACAAGGGATTAGCCCATCCATTGCTGCTAGAGGAACTGGCTGAAGATCCTAGACAGCTTGCCCAGTTTGATGGATTATTTATACCGGGGGGTCATGCACCAATGGTTGATCTGCTCCACCGAAACCATCTAGAAGACGAAGCCCCTAATGAACAGATGGGTCGTATTCTCCAATTCTTCCATGATTCACAGCGACCGACTGGACTGATTTGTCATGCTCCGGCTGTGCTTGCTGCCGCTCCCAATGTTGATGGCAAATGGATTTATCAAGGTTATCGGATGACGGCAATCACCATGCTGAGTGAGTTTTTCATGGAAGACACGCCACTGATGAAAGTCATTCCAGGTCACCTGAAAAAGTATCCAACCCAGGTGTTAAAAGAAGCGGGGGCAATTCTGGAACAGACAAATATCCCAATGCGGGCTAAAGTGGTCGAAGATCGGGAACTGATTACGGGACAAGATCCCTACTCGGCTCAACTTTTTGCTGAGCGATTTGTGGAGAAAGTTAACACTTTTATCAAGTCTCAGAAAGCCTGAGCAAACTTATCACCATGACTCCCAGAGAGCCATCTATGTTATCTTCTAGAAAGTGAGGATTAAATCCTTACCAGTAACAAATGTCGCTCCTTATCATTAGTTTTGCTTATGGCGACCTCCTTAACTCTGCAACAAATCCTGGATAGCCTTGACAATTTAAGGATTGATGAACTGCGAACGCTGCAAAAGGCGACAAATGAGCGGATTAAACGCCATGTTGATGCTTTGGGTAAGCCGCTATTGAGTGACTTAGTAGCTGGATTGGAATGGACGGAAGAATATAAAGATAATCCACCCATCTCAGATGAACGACTCCAGGAAATCAAAGAGGGGGCGAGACCAACGGATACGGAATTAGAGTATATTGCTGAAGGGTTGGAAATGGATACTGAGGAACTTTTGCAGATGCTGCGTTTTCGTCAAATTTGAAAGCCATAAATGTTGAACCATTGACGACAAACACTTAATCTAGCACCAAGCCGGGAACTAAAGTTCCGGCTAAAAGCTCGCGTCCCGTTAAAACGGGTTCATATCGTGTCCGGTCAAACACCCCTAATAACAACGCCTGAAACCCTTGTGATTACCGCATGACAATTATGGGCAATCGTCAGTACATGATATCAAGGGCGTATCTCTACTGTTTCCCTGTTGCATAAACACAATATTCAACCAAACATGATAAGTAGGTCGGTGGCAATAAATCTACCTATATTAAGTTATATATAGCAACCGCCATGGCTGTTAGGACACATCATTTATGTTCCAGACGCGCCATGGCGCGTCTCTACAATGGTGCCGAACGTCCTAATCGATGTGTCTATTGCTATAAATAGAGTTCAAATCCTTACAAAGGACGAATGACAAATGACAAATGACGATCTCCACCGTTCACTTTAATTGTCCCTACCTACTTATTATTTGGTGATAGCGCTAACATTCCATGAATGGTGGACAAGGGAACCTGATAAAAATACTGACGCAAAAATTGTTCTTCTTCGACAGCCGATAAAAAGAGTTGAATGCTTTCTTTTGTGGTTGGATCGATCGCGTCTTCACCCAACTCCCCAATCGACCCACTGATTTGGATGGACCCGCCTTGGTGGGTTACCTGAAACCCTAACCCAGAAAGGGCGGTGAGTCCCCGATGTAAGGTGCGATCGCTTAATTCTAACTTGTCTTGCAATTGCCCTAGGGTAGCGGATTTCCCGGTGCGACTGAGGAATTTAGCCAATCCAACTAATGTCTCCCAAACCTGGCGGGAGGAGTGTTGAGGCGGTGGCGGATACGCGATCGCTAATTTCCGTTCACTTTGCATCGCCCGTCTAAACCAGAGTTGCAATTCATCCCAACTGGTGGGACATTCGCGAACGGTTAACGGATCAATGGGTTCAGGTGTGGGCGTTTCCCCTGGTTCGCCAACCAAGGCGGGTTGCATCAACGGATCGGATATGGACAAAAGCTTATCTCTATCCTCCTGCATTCCATCGCGCCAATCTAAAATCCAATCCAGTTGACTGGGAAGATTAAACGAGGAAATCCTATCCCCCGATTGAACGGCCACTAAGCGCACTTCGGGACGTTTTTTGAAGTTATTATAGTCCAGTTCTACAATCGCATTACATCGACCTTTGGGAACTTCATCGCGATAATGTCCCCACCAGATACCGGGAAATCCCACACTTGTGGAATCATCCCAGATTTCTAGTTGGGTTTTAATATAGTGTACCTTTTTTCCCTTTAAGTCCTGGGTATTACGATTCCAAACCGATTCAAACCAACAGTTTTCAATTAGCAATTTGGGAACCGAATTTCCCATGCCACACGGTTCTAAGAGTTTAAGTTCCTGGAATAACGGTTTTCCCAAAGCCGCAACCGTGACGACAATATCAGCGGTAACCACTGGGGCTAATAAGGCGTCTTGGGCGGCAAGTTGTTGGCGTAACTTTTGATTAATCCCTTCGCTAAATAAGGGAATATTCTCCACAGGTAAACTTAACCCAGCAGCAAAGGGATGTCCGCCGAATCGGTGTAATAGGTGTTCTTGGGATTGGACTAATTCATACAAATCAATTCTATTCACGGAACGGGCAGAACCTCTGGCGATTGTTGATTGTTGATTGTTGATTGTTGATTGAAAAAAATCTCCTTTGTCTCCCCCGCTTCTCTGCTCCCAGATGTGCCATGGCACGTCTCTACCTTGCGCCTCTGCACCTTCGTCTCCCCACTCTTCGCCTGTACTTAATAAAACCGTCGGGCGTCCATATTCCTGGGCAATTTGACCCGCAACTAAGCCTAAAACTCCCGCTGACCATTGGGGATCATCTAGGACAATAACACAGGTTGTGGAAAGGTCAAGTTGTGCCAGTTTCCGTTTAACTTGTTCCGTAATATCTTTCTGTAAGGATTTGCGGCGACTATTAGCTAATTCGGTTTCTAAGGCTAAGGTTTGAGTATAGGTTTCATCGCGACGGGTTAATAATTCCACACAAAAAGACGCATCACCCTGAATCCGACTGACTGCATTAATTCTTGGACCTAAACCAAAGGAAATATCCGTGGGGCGATCGCCACTGCGCTGACAGAGTTCTAAAAGTTTAGCTACACCGGGACGGGTGCGAGTTTTCAATTGTTGCTGTAGCGTTTGAATTCCCCGTTGGGCTAAATAGCGACAATCACCACTCAGTTGGACTAAATCAGCAATTAAACCAATTGCCACTAAATCTAATAAGTCCTCTAAAGGTTGTTGGGGAATATCGGGTAATGTTTGATACAGTGCCTCAACTAACTTATACGCTACCGCCACACCAGAGAGATGAAACAGGGGATGGGTTTCGGCAAAATAGCGAGGATTGATAATTGAAAGGACGTTCGGTCGCTCCTCTGGTAAGGTATGATGATCGGTAATAATGATGTCTATGCCTAACTGATCAGCATAGTCAATTTCGCTGAGATTGGTGCTGCCTGTATCGCAGGTGACAATCAGTTGAGTTCCCGATTCTGCTAGTTGGTCAATTCCTGGACAATTCAACCCGTGAGATTCCGTGAGACGATTGGGAATGTAATAGGTGAGGTGTTGATTCTGCGGCAAAAACTGCCCCAATCCGTCCCATAAAACGCTAGTTGCGGTAATTCCATCCGCGTCAAAGTCTCCCCAAATCGCTACTTTTTCCCCCTTATCCCGCGCTTGCTGTAATCGTTGTACTGCGCGTTTCATTTCCTGACCAAATTCAAAGGGACTCGCGGGTTGATATAAATCGGGATTAATAAATCCAGCTAATTGATTTAACTCCCGAATTCCGCGTTGCCATAATAATTGGGCGGCGTAATATCCTTCTGATGCGGGGGCGTAGGATTTAACTGCATCGAGGAACCATTGTGGAACATCTGGAGAGGGTTGAACGTGCCATTGGGGTTGAGGCATAAGTCGGAGGAGAGGAGAGTTGGGGAAGACGGTTGACGGTTCGACGGCGTGAGTTGAAAAAACGCCCCTATGAAAATCTTAGCCTGTTTTATGCGGGAAATAAGCTGTTACGGCTTTAAATTGGGTACAGTAAGTAGGTGGACATTAAAGTTAGCGGTGGAGATTAGGGAACAGGGAACAGGGAACAGGGAACAAATAATGCCTCCTAACCGCTATTGCGATAGCTATATTCAATTTTGTCGGTTCGCTATTTACCAAATTTGCGGTTTAATTAATCAATTTTATCCCGTTTCAAGATAATCTAATTTTCTGAAATTTTGCATCAATTAAGCATAAAATCAAATCGGTAGGGGCGACCCGCTTGCATTAATGGAAAATACCCAGCCACTTAATGAGGTCGGGTCGCCCTTTATTCAATGGGCGGTTTAATTAATCAATTTTATCCTGTTCCAAGATAATCCAGTTTCCTGAAATTTTGCATCAATTAAGCATAAAATAAAACCGGTAGGGGCGACCCGCTTGCATTAATGGAAAATACCCATCCACTCAATGAGGTCGGGTCGCCCTTTATTCAATGGGCGGTTTAATTAATCAATTTTATCCTGTTCCAAGATAATCCAGTTTCCTGAAATTTTGCATCAA
>NZ_JAVKBY010000190.1:0-72066 GCF_040222985.1 Coleofasciculus sp. F4-SAH-05 | reverse complement strand
ACCCGGTTATATTGCCGATCGCGATGCTGAGGAAACCGTAGACAATCCAGCCGTAACACCGCAAATGCCCAATGATCCCAGTGATGACCGAGGAGATTTAAGGCGGGATTGACACGAGAGAAAAAAAATTCAGCCGTTCATTCCTGTGCTGAGGCGATCGCAAAAGTTGGGCAAGGGGAATCCGCGATCGCATCTGCTTCTACCTTGCCCAACCGACTCAAATTTCCATCACCTCGGATTCGCCACCGATGGCTTTAAATCCGCTTGAGTCTCATCCACGGGTTGATCACCATTCTCTGGCAGAGGGCGTCGTTCCTCAATCAAGCCAATCGTCCCACTCACCTTTTCCGGGAAAATCACCACCAAACCACCGGACGCCACGCCGTCTAACGCCGTATTAATCGCCTCGGTTTCATTGAGAATAATTTCATACCCCCGATCCGGATTCGTCTCCAGAATTCCCTTGCGAATCAACTCCGCCGCGTCACCACTGGGACGCCCCCGTAAATCCGCATCTTCTTTAATAATGATCCGGTCAAAAATATCCGCCGAGAGTCGTCCCAGATTAATGAAATCCTCATCTCGGCGATCGCCTGGTCCACCAACGACGCCAACCCGTTCCCCTGACCAATTGCGGACAAAGCCACCAACGGCTTCATAACTGGCAGCATTATGGGCATAATCCACCAAGGCATGATAATCACCCAGATTAAATAAATTCATCCGTCCCGGTGTCTGCGCCACAGACGCCCGGAATGTGGTCAAAGCGTCACGAATTGCCTCAATCGGAACCCCTTGAGCAAAGGCGGCGAGACTAGCGGCTAAGGCATTGGCAATTTGGAACGGTGCCATTCCTCTCATCGTCACAGGGAGATGTTCCGCCTTCTCAATCCGCAGCGTCCATTCGCCTCGGATTAAGGACAAGTAGCCATTTTCATACACCGCCGCTAAACCTCCCTGGCGGGTATGAGCTTTCACCACCTCATTGTCGGGATTCATGGAGAAAAATGCCACATGCCCTTTGACGCGCTGTGCCATTTCTGTCACTAGGGGATCTTCAGCATTAAGAACGGCATACCCAGCAGGACTCACCGATTCAGCCACTACACTCTTAAGATGCGCCATCTGGTCAAGGGTATCAATATCGCCAATGCCCAAGTGATCCGCCGAGACATTTAAAACAACACCCACATCACAGGCATCAAAGGCTAACCCCGATCGCAAAATTCCGCCCCGTGCGGTTTCCAATACCGCCACCTCAACCGTGGGATCTTTGAGAATCACTTGAGCGCTTTGGGGTCCAGTGGTGTCTCCTTGTTCCACCAGATGATCGCCAATGTAGATCCCATCCGTGGTGGTATAGCCAACCCCATGACCCGTTTGCTTATAGATATGGGCAAGCAAGCGAGTGGTGGTGGTTTTCCCATTCGTCCCTGTCACCGCCAGAATCGGAATCCGACTGGCTTGTCCCGGTGGAAATAGCATATCCATCACTGGGGCGGCGACATTGCGCGGTAAGCCTTCCGAGGGACACACATGCATCCGGAAACCTGGCGCAGCATTCACTTCCACCACCACACCGTCAATGTCCCGTAGGGGTTGGCTAATATCGGGGGTGACAATATCAATGCCGGCAATATCTAGACCAATAATTTTCGCCACCCGTTCCGCTAACCAAACGTTTTCCGGGTGGATATCGTCCGTGCGATCTATCGCAATACCCCCCGTACTCAGATTCGCCGTTGCCCGTAAATAACAGACCTCATCGTCTCTGAGGACGGTATCCAAGCGATAACCCTGACGTTCTAAGACACTTAGACTCGTATGATCAACGATAATTTTCGTCAGGACGTTATCATGACCGTCGCCCCGATTGGGATCGCGGTTCGTCCGTTCAATCAGTTCCTCAACCGTGGACTTACCATCCCCAATCACCCGTGCTGGAATCCGCTGAGCGACGGCTTCAACTTTCCCGTTAATCACCAAGACGCGGTGGTCAAAACCGGGATAATAGCGCTCGACAATCACCGCACGGGAAATATCTTTAGCACGATCATAGGCTTTTTCCGTTTCGTCCCAGTTGCGAATATCAATCGTAATCCCCCGCCCATGATTACCATCCAGGGGTTTAATCACAATCGGATACCCCCCCACATACTCGATCGCGCTGTCTAATTCGTCCAGATAAAGCACCGTTGTGCCTCGGGGAACCGGAACCCCCGCATCAAACAAAATCTGCTTCGTCCCTTCTTTATCACAGGCTAATTCCACCCCTAAAATTCCGGAGTAATCACTCAAGGTGGCTTGAATTCGCTTCTGATGCAACCCGTAGCCAAGCTGAATCATGGCTCTGGCACTTAGGGTAAGCCAGGGAATGCCTCGGGCGTCGGCTTCTTTGACCAAGGCTTCTGTACTCGGTCCTAACGCCGCATCGCGAGCCAGTTCGCTCAGGTCTTTTAAGTCTTGAGCTAACTCCCGTTGGGGATAGGCTCTGGTATCGATAATACTTTGGCACAAGCGCACAGCCGCCCTAGCCGCATAGCGACCCGCCTGCTCATCAATGTACTCGAAAACAACTTGATAAATTCCGGCTGTCCCAGTTTCCCGAGTCCGACCAAACCCAACGCGCATTCCTGCCAGTTCCTGAAGTTCCAGCGCCACATGTTCGATAATATGCCCCATCATCGTGCCTTCTTTGACCCGACTTAAGAACCCACCCCGAACACCCGGAGAACAGAAATGATCCTCTAGACTGGGTAGCGTCTCTACCAGTCCCTCGTAGAATCCCGGAAGTACATTGGAGGGTTTATCGATGAGTTCCTCCAAATCAAGACGCATGACAATAAGTTTATGGCGTCGAATGCTCCAGTAGTTGGGACCGCGTAACGTCTGGATTTTTAGAATTCTCATAGTTAGTGATGAAATCGGGGATGGTTCACAATGTCGGCTTTTTAAGCACAAACTAGCGATTGTGCAAAATCTATTTTAGGAATTTCTGTAACATTACGTGACATCCTCCTACCCTGGATCTCCAGATTAGAGCGTAGACTTCTCAAGTATCGCGACTTACTTTGTCTCAACATTTTTGCCCGTTCTCAAAAGTCCTCCACGTAATCGGGGGAGTCGTCTACTCTTGCCCTGATTGGATTCACTCGTTTTGAGTGGATGGGACATCTTATCTAGTTTCCGACTGTTCAAAGCTATCAAACTGTTCATTCTGAACATTTTTCTGGAAGGATTTTTGAGTTTTAACCCAACGCGCTTGCTCAAGGGAACCTGGTTTTGAGTTTAGCCGCTAAAATCTCCCCCAGATCCCCCCGCTCAAAAATGCTGTTCTGCATTAGGCGTTGACTGGCATTAATGCTCGTTTATAGACATGATAGCGATCGCCATGACATAAAATATGGACTCGGAGGTTATGTAGACCAATGGGATCGGTGCTGCCAATATCCACTTGATTGGTGTGAGACAGTTCTCCGGGATCAATAATCGTCACCGTACCTTTGCCCATAACCTGTAACCAACCATCTCGCTCAAAGATGATACAAGTATCTTCATCGATGCCGATCCCCAAGCGATCTGGGTGCATGGCGATCGCACTCATCAAGCGGGCGATGCGATTTCGATTCAGAAAATGCTGATCGACAATAACTTCAGGAATAATCCCCAACCCTGTTGCCATATCGACTAAGGAGCGATTCGGGGACTCACCACTCCCACCGCCTGCGATCATGTGATGACCCATCACCGCCGCACCTGCACTGGTTCCGGCTAAGGTAATCTCCCCTAAATGTACCCGTTGGCGGACTTTTTCCATGAGGGGGGTATCCGAGAGCAAACCGCACAAACGCAGTTGATCTCCACCGGTCATAAAGACACCCGTACAGGTTTCCACATACTCTTGTAACTCAGAATCAGAGCCTTGAGCGCGATCGCGGACATCCAGGACTTTAATTTCCTTTGCCCCCATATCCTCAAAAATCCGCTGATAGCGATCGCCAATAATCGCGGGTTCTCGCGACGCCGATGGAATAATCGCAATTCGCGCCTCACCTGCACCCGACCGACGAAAAAAGGTTTGCAGGATCTCCCGTCCATGAACTTTATCTTCCGCACCACCAATAACAATGATTGCGGTTTTTGTCGATTGAGGCATTGTCGTCGCTTGGAATTGAGAGTCTAACTGCAGCATACTGTCGATGTCGAGTTCGGGCATAAGGTGAGTTCAATACTTACGTGAGTATCGCGCAAGGCTTGAACTGTCACTTTATTACGATTTTGACTCTAGCTCAACTACTGGTTTAGGCTGTCCTGGGCAAGCTTCTCCACAACTAAACACCATTGCGCTTGGCTTTGATCAGATGCACTCTACAGCCGCCTAAATACGGTGAATCGATGAAAATCGTTAATTGTTTAGCCGCACCAGAACACTCACTCACGACACTCAGCCGTTCCGAGAAAGTCGGGCGTTTCCCAGTCATCACGGCAAATTATACCAATAATTACTTATACTATGAGTGAAGCTTGACCCTTTTTGTCTGAACAGCGACCCAATTCTTGTGCGTTTTGATGTTGTCACCCTGTTTCCGGATTTCTTTACCTCTCCCCTAGCGTCGGGACTACTGGGTAAGGCATTGACCAAACAAATTGCCCAGGTGCATTTAGTCAATCCTCGTGATTTTGCCACCGATAAACACCGACGGGTTGACGATGAACCTTATGGGGGTGGGGTGGGGATGCTAATGAAACCCGAACCAATTTTTGCGGCGGTGGAGTCGTTGCCCATATTACCTCGGCGAGAGGTGATTCTGATGACGCCTCAAGGACAACCGATGAACCAGCCATTGTTGGTGGAGTTGGCGACGGGTTACGACCAAATTGTGATTATCTGTGGACATTATGAAGGTGTCGATGAACGAGTCTTACAGGTAGTGACGCGAGAGGTATCGTTAGGGGATTTTGTCTTAACCTGCGGTGAAATTCCCGCCCTCGCCCTAATTAATGGGGTGGTGAGATTACGTCCTGGAACAGTGGGGAAAGTGGAATCCCTTAAATCAGAGAGTTTTGAAGCCGGATTATTAGACTATCCGCAGTGGACACGCCCTGCTGAATTTCGCGGTTGGCACGTCCCAGATGTTTTATTATCGGGCAATCATCAGGCGATTGACCAGTGGCGCAAAGACCAACAGATTCAGAGAACCCGGGAACGTCGCCCTGATTTGTACGACAAATGGGTTAAGCAGGCTGAAAATCTACCGAGTTCCAATATGTCAAAATGAAACTCAATTGGGATTAAATCCTTGCTGCCTTTAACTGTGCTTCCATGAAATCGCCTGAGTTGCTGAAAAACTTACCGACTCCTGTACATAAGGTATGGCGACCTATGCTGCTGGTTTCTTTGGTGTTGCATGGTATTGTGCTAATTTTACCCGTACCTTCTACCTGGGAAAAGTCGGAACCTGAAGAACAAGTGAAAGTGACACAGTTACCTTCACTTTCCCCATCACCTAAGTCTTCAGTAAATTCCGCTGAGGCACCCACAGCCCAAACGAGTCCAACGCCAAATCAACCGACTCCTTTCGTCTCAGCCTTTTCTAGTAAACCTACGATTAACTCATTTCCTGACCCTATCCAACCGACTCCTGATTTCAGTCCTACGATTGAATTTTCTCCAGGGATTTGGGGAAATCCTAAATCGTCACCCTCTCCATCACCATCTAGTTCTAAGGATGAAACTCAGACGATTGAAGAAAAAAATACTGATCAAACCCTAGATTCTGGAATTGATACCAATGATGTCAATGTGGAAGATCCGCTGGAAAAATTCCTCACAAATTTTCCTTTTCCTGAAGAGGCGGCGATAGGTTCCTTAGGGATACTTACTGGAGAGGCAGATACATCAGCTCGTCATGTCCAGCAACCCTTAGGTCAGGTTATTAAATACTATAGCAAGGAACTACCCGATCGCAATTATACTCTAGCTAATCCGAGTATAGATGAACCTGACTTCAAGGTTTATCGAGTGTCTCAGGATGATGTATCTCAATATCTGCACTTGATTTTAAAGGGGGAAAATACGATAATTTCTCTCTCAAAAACCCAACTTGATCGGGCAGACTTACCTGAATTAACAGCGGAAAAAGCAGAAGAACGAGAATTGCAAAATATTCTGGAACAGATTATAGTAGCTGGTGAGCATACAAAAGAGCTGAATACAGAAATTAAACAAGTATTGGCTGAGGGGGTTGAGGGAAAATATAATTATTTTGGAACTGTTTATGAAAGAGATAAGGAACAGTTAATTTCTCAGTTTGTCAGTCAACTTGAAGAGAAAGAGTTTACTGTTATTCCTTTAAGGGATGATGGTCTATATTACACTGTTGAAAAGAATGATTTTCAGGGTTTTATCCAACTTATACCAACCCAGTCAGGACTAGCCATTATTAGCTTAGAGTTTTAGATTATTTTTGGTTTGAGGAGTTGTTGTTAAGCGCCACTATCAATAGCTAAAGAAACGCGATCGCCTCCCACATCCCGCATTTGAGCCAATACCTGAATCACTTGCTCGTAGGGCAATTGACTATCGGCTTGCAAGAATACAGCCCCTTGAGGATTTTGGGATAAATAGGTTTGTATTTGCTCAAACAATTGCTCTTGGCTGACCGACTGATTACCGATGACCAGTTGTCCTTGTGACTTCAATTGTACAATTAAAGGAGCGGGAGTTTCCGGCTGCTGAGTTTGAGTATTTTTATTATTAGGGATTTGAACATTGACCCCTTCTTGAGTGGTTAACAGCATGGACGTCATGACGAAAAATGCTAGAACTCCCATGATCACATTGAGCATAGGGATTAATTGAATGGACGGTATTGATGATTGGGTTCGCTGGGTTCTAAAACGCATTGTTTAACGATTTAAATCTCCCCTCTTGCTCCCCTCTCCCGTGCAACAAAAGTGAAACATCCTTAGTCCTCCCCCCTCTTGTAGGGGGGAACGAGGGGGGTTGGGAGAGGTGCTGGGGGTGAGGGCTGGCATGGGAGAGGGGTTGAGCTTAAGTTGACACCAATGGTAGGCGGGTCGCCCCTACAGGTTGTTCATCGGTAAATTATTTTAACGACGTTCAATAGCAAGAGAGACGCGATCGCCACCAATTATCGTCATTTCTTTTAACAGTTTTTGCACATCTTCATAAGGTAAGTCTCGGTCTGCCTTTAAAACAACTGTAGCATTTTGATTTTGTTCTAGGTATGACTGGATTGTTTTAGAAATCTGGTTAACAGTAATCACTTGATTATCCACTAAAATCTCGCCTTGGCGATTTAAGCCAATAACCAGAGTATTTCTAGTATTTGACTCACCACTAGCGGTTCCAGTACCCGGTAAACCAGGTAGATTAATATCCCCTAATCGCTGACCTGTATAGCTCATTGATGTGATAATAAAAAATGTTAGCACTGACATCATCACATCCATTAAAGGAATCAGATTAACTTCAGGGATTGGTGAGTTCTTTTGCTTGTTTCTAAAGTCCATGAAATTCTAGGCGAGAATCATTGACTGTTTACTGGGGTTACCCAAACGACATTCTAGGATTGAAGTTCATCTAATTTGGCACGCACTGCCTGGATGTCTTGCCACATAAACCACTTTGGCTTACCCTGCTCCCGTGACGGATTCCGCAATAGGTAGGCGGGATGGAAGATTGGCATACACAGTCGTCCTTCCCATTCCATCCAAGTGCCACGAATTTTAGTAATGCCACGCTTTTCACCGGTTAACCCTTTGACAGCCGTTGCACCTGTTAGCAGGATAATCTTAGGATTGACTAAGCGAATTTGTTCTAATAAATACGGTTTACAAGCTGCAACTTCATCAGGAGTCGGTACTCGATTACCGGGAGGGCGGCATTTATTCATATTACAGATATAGACATCCCGTTCACTATCCAGTTTGACGGCGGCGAGAATCTTTTCCAGCAATTGTCCGGCTCTCCCGACAAACGGTAAACCTTGTTCGTCTTCATTTTGACCAGGGGCTTCCCCAATGATCATAATCGGAGCATGAACATCGCCCCGCCCCACTACAGCATGGGTGCGAGTGGCTCCTAATTCACAGCGCTGACAAACGTTACAATGAGCTGCCAAAGACTCCATGGAGTCGTAAGTGCTAGGAGGAATCGGAATTTTGGCATCCGTAGGAATTAACGACGGTTGGAAGTCACTGGGGGTAGAAGATGTCAGCCCTGACTGGTCAAAGAGACTGAGTTGTTCTGAGGATTCGTGGGACATAAATCTAAGCGCGGACAATCCGACTGCTTGTTGAATTTTCTCATATCCTGTGCTGAATCCCTGACTTATGCAACAAATCAGAGACCTGAGTCTCATTTAACCCTGACAAATGACAATGACGCGATCATAAAATTTAATCAGGTATCATTCCCAAGCTGAATAGCACGCTCCAGTCAGCCTTTTTAGATAGCCGAAACCATTGATACACCGTAGGGTGGGCATTGCCCACCAGCATACCAGTTAGTACCATTCTTCCTACCCTGGGCAAACCGCGTCCACCTCAACTTCCACCAGCATCTGGGGATCAACTAACGCCTGAATGCCAACCATCGTATTCGCAGGTGGATGTTCAGCAAAAAACTCATGATGAGCTTTGGCATACTCGGCACTACGGCTAATATCAGTCACATAAAGGCGAGTGCGGACAACATTTTGACAATCCGCCCCTAACTCTTGCAAGGCTTGGCGAATTTTTTGCAAACAGTAGCGAGTTTGAGCATAAGCATCGCCAGGGGCAAACACTTCGCCATCGGGTGCAATGGGTGCCGTTCCTGATACATAAATATGATTGCCCACCCGGATAGCGCGACAATACCCCGTTTTCGCTTCCCAACTCACTCCAGAGAAAGTGCGACGACGTTCCATATTCACCCTCCTGAACCAATACGTTCATAAATCGTTAGCATCACGGGTCCTAAAAGAAAATGGTGTCCCAAGCATTCCATCCCGGCTACTGTACCAAATTGTTCGCGTTGCTCTCGACTATAGAAGCGAAGGTTATTAGAAAATAAGGGAATAGAAAGAGTCACTGTTTTTTTTCGACCGATGTAGTCAACCAGGTAAAAACGTCCCCCCTGTCGCAGAACTCGATTCACTTCAGAGAATACCTGTTGAGGTTGGGGATAATGCAGAAAACTAATTGTATTAAACACCGCATCAAATTGCCCCTCAGCAAAGGGTAAAGACTCAGCATTTCCCTGTTTGAAAATAAGTCGCGGTCGGTGCTGGTTGCGCTGTCGGGCTTGACGCAGCATTTGGGAGGATAAATCAAGTCCTGTACCCTGGAGAGTGGGGAATTGGGTGGCAAGGCGATGCAATAAACGACCCGTACCGCAACCGAGATCAAGCACATTCGGATTTTCCGGTAGTTCTACATACTCCAACAACCGTTTGTGAACCGCTTGGTAGAAGATTGTGGTAAACAGCAGGTCGTAATTCGGTGCCCACCGATCAAAGAGCTTTTGCTTATGGCGATAAACGTTACTTGTCACTTGAGTTCAGATAGATTACTCTCACTAATTCAACGGTATAACATGTCTTCACGGGCAACCTGCCACAAATCAAAAACACCCGTTGCTGCTTGCATAAAGTCGGGTGCTGCTGGAAATTATTCCATGAAGGTTGGCAGATCCTAGCTTAGTTCTGCCACAATAGGAGGATAAACTGTGTAAGTCTTTGATCCACACCCAACTGTAAGAGTTGGGTTTTTTATTTTTAACTCTACTGTTTAATTTTCCGGATTTTATCGGGGGTTGTCTGTAAGCTCTAGTCCGCTCTATAAACTGGCACAGTCAAGATTGACCTCCGATTAGTCCTGAGAGGATAGTTCACAAATTCATTGAATCTTCACCTCAAGCAAAATTATCTTTACAAAAAATTCATAAAACAAGAAAATTTGAAACGTAACTCTTGGTCTCAACTCCAGGGATTAAATAGGGAGCATAAAATTGTGAAAACGCTCAAGCAACCGTTACCGTGGCAGGTGGGACTGGTTTTAGTCGCTGGTGTCTTGGCAGTTTCCAGTGCCGCCATTTTTATTCGCTTAGCGAATACGGCGGCTGGGTCGAGTGGCGTTGGATTTAGCCTGTTTCTATCGGCTTCTCGCCTAACTTTGGCATCTTTATTAATAGTACCCGCTTGGCGCAACCTAGGATCTAATCAGCTTAGTCCCGGTGCATTCTATTATGCTGTGGGGGCTGGGATTTGTCTTGCCCTACATTTTGCCGCCTGGATTACTTCTCTATCCTTCACTTCAATCGCCGCTTCTACGACTCTAGTCACCACCAACCCAATTTGGGTAGCTTTGCTATCTTGGCTATGGTTCAAGGAAAAACCCTCTCGGCTAACCTTACTGGGAATTGGTATTGCCTTTATGGGAGGTGTCCTCATTGCATTAGGGGCTCAAGAAACGGTTAACCTTAACCATAATCCCGCCTTGGGAAATAGTCTCGCCTTAATTGGTGCTGTGATAGTCAGTTTGTATTTATTGTTAGGTCGAGAAGCACAGCGGCGTGGTTTGGGAATTGGTAGTTATATAGCCATAGCTTATAGCACTGGCGCACTGGTTTTGTTGCCCTTGCCGTTAGTCTTTGGTGTTGGCTACTTTGGCTATCCGCGTGCCGTTTATCTTTATGTTTTGCTAATGGCAGTATTGCCTCAATTAGTCGGGCATACTAGCTTTAACTGGGCAGTGCGATGGGTATCTCCCACCTTGGTTACCTTAGCAATTTTATGGGAACCAGTTGTCTCTAGTTTTTTGGGATATCTAGTTTTTCAGGAACTCCCTGGACGCTTTGTGCTAGTGGGTGCAGCCGTTCTCTTGGCAGGAGTTGCGATCGCGGTTTTTGGCGCTAAGGCAACTCCTGTGGAAAATGGGGAAGCTTGAGGACAACAAAACCAGTACGTTTATTCAACTCCAACTTTTTTAAGCGCTGCTTCAGCCGCACGTTTTTCAGCATCTTGTTTACGGCGTCCAGTTCCGACACCGTAGACTGTGCCTTTTACGCGCACTTCAGCCGTGAATTCCTTGGCATGATCGAGTCCGGATTCATCGATAATAAAATATTCCGGGTTTTCGACAAATTTGGCTAGCGCCCATTGCTGAAATCGACCTTTGGCATCCACTAAATTTTTAGGTTCAGCATCAGATGGTTGAAAAACTATACTATCAGCCACACTCCTAAAAAGTGGGTGAATAAATTTGTGAACGGCTTCAATCCCAGACTCGATAAAGTACGCCGCAATATAGGCTTCAAACGTATCACTAAGTAAAGCTGGATTTTGGCGACCCCCTTCTTTATCTGCACCTTTACCCAATCGCATCAAGTCACCGATACCGAGTTGGCTGGCAAATTTAGCTAATTGCTTCTCGTCCACTAAATTAGAACGCAAACGGGTTAGGTGAGCTTCACTCAAATCTGGGTAACGATTGTAGAGGAGTTCACCGACGACAAAACCTAATACTGCGTCACCCAGGAATTCTAAGCGTTCGTTATGTTCACCGGCTTTTGGCTGTTCGTTGATATAAGAGCGGTGAGTGAGGGCGCTGAGTCGGAGCGTTTCATTTTTGATAGTTGGAAGTTGACGCATTTCTAACTTACTAGTTGTGGGAAAGGTTACTGGCATAGAAATTTGATGTTCAAAAGTAATTAAGTGAAATGGTTGGACTTTTCACGGTATGTGGTGCCTCTGTAGGGGCGGGTTTCACAACCATCTTTTTGGTTGCACCCAGATGTGACTAAACCCGCCCCGACGCGCCATGGCGCGTCTCTACAATAGTTTCTAGACTTCCCGTGAAAAGTTAGGTGAAATGGTTTGACATAAATAAACGCGATTAACTTGAAATCTAAATCACCTCAGTTATGCTAAGTAACCGAGATGATTTAAGTTTATTTACATCCAGGTAAAGACGATTTACACAAGCAATCGATTTCTCTCGCTCAAAAATAATTCTTGCTCTTTACCTGTCGTTTTGGCGTAGACTATCCCCTCGGCAATAGCTGCATTAACAAACTTACTCAATTGCGAGAACCTTGTTCCATCAGATTTACAAACTAATGGGAATTTACGACACTTAGGAAAATGAGGATTATGACGCATCAGTTTGCCAATTTTGGAAAGGGATGTACGTTGACCCTGGTTTAATGCCGTTTGGATTGCGTTTCTCAAACAATCAATCGCCTCCTCGTAAATAAGCTGAGCTTTAACGGCAGTAGTCTGAGGATTAGTTTTAACTTGAACTAACTCAGGCAATTGATCTAAAAAATAGAAGTCATCTTGAACAAGCTCAATTAGCTTTTGTTTCACATTGCCTCGCTGGGCAAAGATGATCACCTTCTTGCCCAACTTTTGCAGAATATAAACCAATGAGCAAAAATCTCCATCTCCTGACACAAGAATAATTATGTCTGGAGAACGATTACTCTGTATATCCTTAATACAATCCGCTATCAATTTATAATCGGCGCTGTTCTTGAGAGGACAAGGAACATCACGACAGTCAAATCCAAGATTGGATAGAGGTTCTTTGGCTTGAGCTTGGTTTTGACATTGTGAATTATAGTAGACTTTCGGTACAACAGAATCTCCTTGTTTATGAGCAAAAGACAGCAATAAATGAGCTGACTTTTGAATTGAGTAGACGTTCTGAAGATCGCAATAAACAGAAACGAAATTCATGGGTTTTGTCCAATTAATAATGATTAACTGGACAGCATTAGTAGATCACAAATCTAGAGGTAACAGAGATGATTCAAGAGATTTATATAAAATCTCTCTATACCTACATAACCAACTAGCTTAACTAATTATGCATTCGTTAGGTTAAAGTCTCAGCTTCAGGATATAAACACTTCCTCCCGGATACCTCCTTCCTAACCCCCAGTCATCGTATTGACTAGGTATTTGACTAAACATTCTATTATTCTTTTGAATTGTTTAGTCAACCCCGAAGAGTTATTTACAGCCATAATAAGGCTGTAGAATTCATATCCTAAAGCTGAGACCGCAACCAACATCTTGCACTTTAGCTTGCGAGATATTAATGCTGTCTACAAAAAGCATAACCTACCCCAGATTAAATGTCAATCATTTTTTACTTGAGTATGCCATAATCTCAGCAAATCATCGGCTGTGGTTAGTTGGTTCCCTTTTCGTAAAAATGGTGGGGTTGTCTAATTATTCGCGATCGCTCCAGTCTTGACTATACTCTTCAGATATCCCAGAAGCACTTGGCGGATCGGTAAAATGTTTTTGTACTCCAGCATCTCAACTGGCATTTGTTTAATCATCTCCGCTAGACTCTCCGCCATCTGGGGATTATCTTCAAGCACTCGCAAAGGATGCACGTAGGTACGCACGGTAAACAGGATGTCACCACTGGTTGCTAACCGTCTTAATGTCTGACGTTCCACTCTCAAAAACAGCTTATCCCCAGCGTTTTGACAATTTATTGTTGCTTCCCAACCGAGTTTTGCTTTCTCTGGGGGAAAGAATAGTTCGGGAGACTCAACAATACTCCAATTTAATCGCCAAACGGGATGACTAGATTTGAGGCGATTGAACACACTATCCACAGGATGCGCCAGTTTTTCAGAATATCCGGGAACCGGGGCGTGGATTTGAGTCAGGGGACACCCCAACTTTTCTCGCAGTCGCCAACGCAAGGGAAAACAGAGAGAAGCGGCGACTAAACGATACCCTTGACGCGATCGCTCCATCAATAATAAATCCTCCTGTACCAGACGCCCAGCTAAATCCAAAGGTGCTGACTCGAAGTCCGGAATATGCCAAACTTGATGGGTTGCGATCGCCTCAATCCTTTGACCATGGCGTCGATAATGCTGGGGAAAGCGTTTCAGCAGATGGTCAAGCAGTAACTCTAGAACCTCTTTCTGACTGGCTTCGGTTCCGGGGAGACTTGCAAATACCTCTGAATGTCGAGTCTTGAGCAGAATATCTTTTTGTGACAAATACTTGACAAACTGGTCATCAATTTCAATCCAATCCTGGGGATCAAGGGCTTTGAGACTCATGCTCATCTGCCATTTTCCTTCTGCAAAGGGCATGTAGCTGTAACCAAAAAGCTGGACACTTTTACCCATTGTTGCCCAAAATTGGATAGAGATTTGTCCGCTACCCCCCTTATAATCAAGTCCGCGCAGGCGGACTTGGTTTGTGTCGCAGCGATTTCAATCGCCTCCTCTTGCTTATGTCGTCGATCGCAACTCATCTAAATGTGCCAGTACCTCTGTACTGTGAATCGCTGGTCGAACACCGAGAAATATCTCCCGCAAGATACCATCGGGATCAATGATATAGGTGTGGCGTAGGGAGACAAACCCCATCCAAGACCCATACGCCTGACTCACTGACCCATCTGTATCTGCTAAAAGGGGGAATTTCAACCCCTCTGAGTCACAAAAATCGGCATGGGAGTCCACATCATCCGCACTCACCCCCACAATTTGGGCATTTCTCTCTATATATTCGGGCAAATCTTGCTGAAAGCGACGAGCCTCTAAGGTGCAACCTGAGGTGAAATCCTTGGGATAAAAGTACAAAACTACCCATTTCCCCCGATAATCAGAGAGTGATACCTCCCCATCCCCACTATTGGTCGGTAGCGTAAACTCTGGTGCAGGCTCATTTAATGGCGGTTGTTTACCGCCGAGAGCAGAGGCGGCGGGAGTGACGTTTAACCAAGTCAAGCAAGCCAGACAACTTGCCAGGAGAATGCTCACAAGCGTGCGACGAGAAATCATGATCGATACAGTGTGTTCGTTTTACATAAGTTTACAATCCAAATTTAGATCTTGTCAGAATCTGGGATTGCGCTATCATGTCTAGCAAGGCAATAATCAGTCGGAGGTCAATATCCCTTTGTAAATCAGTCTGAGAGCCACGTCTTGGTGCAGGGGAGCCAGGAAAATTTAGACTAAAATTTAGACTAAAATTTAGACAGACACGCTCTTGACTAAGCCGATAAATTCCCTAGTTTAATTATAGTGACTTTGTTTCGATAAACACAAAGATATTACGGATAGATAGACAATATTTGATACTACAATCTGGGGATCATTTAAAAATGGAATACAACTAAAGGAAAAATGTATAACCAACAGAGCTATCATTTGGGTTAGCCCCTAATAAACAATATCTAGGTTGTTAATATCCCTAGGGTTGGGTGGCTTTAGTGCTGATTTAAATTAGGGATTACGGCTTGTCTATTTCTCAATAGTCTGCTATGGTAGAACTGTTCTGAAATAAAGGACTGTGACCGAATTACTCGCTCTCCTAATAAGTAAGTAATTATTCAAGGAGAACGCCAGAAGAAGTTTGCAAGGCTACAAACCCGCCCAAGCGCGACAAAGTATGGATTGAGCAAGTGTGGATTGAGCAAGTGTGGATTGAGCTATTTATTCCCGAATTCAACGCCTTAAGTCAAAACCCAAAGGATTGATAAACATCAATTAAATTTATCCCAACTATAAGGATGGGAAATGATAGTAGATCGGATGGCTTTAACTCTAAACTTGAGTAGAGTGGTAGATTGGCGATGACTATAATTGTAGCAAGAGTTGCCAAAAAATAAATAAATGTGTAAATCGCTACGAATTTAATTGTGAGGTATGGTTCTATAAAAAACAGCCGAATCCTAAAGAAAATATTACCTAAAGGAATTTTTTCGGCTGAGTATCGGTAAACTAAAACACTGAAACCAAAACCAAAAGTAGGAGGAAATGCTTAATGGTTGCAGCTACTGAAACAACAAAATCTCAATCGTCCAAAGAACAAGCTCTCATTCTGTGGTTTGAAGAGGTAGGAATTGTCGATGTTCCCTTGGTGGGTGGTAAAAACGCCTCCCTGGGTGAAATGATCCGACAACTGACCGCTAAGGGCGTCAGAGTTCCCACCGGATTTGCCACGACGGCTTATGCATACCGTTACTTCGTTAAGGAAGCAGGTTTAGAAGAAAGGCTACGCGAACTGTTTTCTGACCTCGATGTCGAGGATATGAACAACTTGCGAGTCCGGGGTAAGCAAGCGCGGTCTTTGATTCTCAACACACCATTCCCGGAAGATCTGCGAACCGCGATCGCAGAATCTTACCTGAAGCTGTGCGAACGGTATGGCGTCACCGCTGAATTTTGCGATCGGTTTGAGCCGGAATACCAAGAAGAGTGCAAGGAGAAAAGCCAAGCTGTTGACGTAGCCGTCCGTTCATCCGCTACGGCTGAAGACTTACCTGATGCCAGCTTTGCAGGTCAGCAAGAAACTTACCTGAACGTCTACGGTGTCATGGACGTTTTAGACGCTTGCCATCGTTGCTTTGCCTCCATCTTCACTGACCGCGCCATCTCCTATCGCACCCTCAAAGGGTTTGATCACTTTGAAGTCGCCCTGTCAGTTGGGGTGCAGAAAATGGTGCGCTCTGACTTAGCCTCCTCTGGTGTCATGTTCTCCATTGACACAGAAACAGGCTTCAAGAATGCCGCCCTAGTTACCGCTGCCTACGGTTTAGGCGAAAACGTTGTCCAAGGTGCTGTCAACCCCGACGAATACTTTGTCTTCAAACCGACGCTCAAGGACGGGTATCGCCCAATTCTCGAAAAGCGCTTGGGCAGCAAAGAAATCAAGATGATCTATGACATCGGTGGTTCGAAACTGACCAAGAACGTATCCGTGTCAGAGCCTGAGCAAGTCAAATACGCCATCAACGACGAAGAAATTCTCCAACTCGCTCGCTGGGGTTGTATTATTGAAGACCACTACTCCGAAGTCCGGGGTGTCTACACCCCTATGGACATTGAGTGGGCGAAAGACGGTGAAACGGGTGATTTGTACATCGTCCAAGCTCGTCCAGAAACCGTCCAATCCCAGAAGTCAAAGAGCGTCCTTAAGAGCTATCAGCTTAAAGGAACCTCCGAGGTGGCGGTTACCGGTCGCGCCGTTGGCGAAATGATTGGTCAGGGCAAAGCCAAAGTGATTCTGGATGTCCACAAGATTGATGAGTTTGAACCCGGTGAAGTCTTAGTTACCAACAAGACTGACCCCGACTGGGAACCAATCATGAAGCGGGCATCAGCCATTGTCACCAACCAAGGTGGACGGACCTGCCACGCGGCAATTATTGCTCGTGAGATGGGCATCCCAGCGATTGTCGGTTGTGGTGATGCCACAGGTGTGCTGAAGAGTGGACAAGAGGTCACCGTTTCCTGTTCCGAAGGGGAAGAAGGACGGGTTTACGAAGGGCTTGTACCCTTTGAAGTCCAAGAAACCCAACTGGAAAACCTACCCACAACCCGCACCAAGATTTTGATGAACGTGGGGAACCCAGAAGAAGCCTTTGGTTTGGCGGCGATCCCCTGCGATGGCGTGGGATTAGCCCGCTTAGAGTTCATTATCGCTAATCATATTAAGGTGCACCCCTTGGCACTGCTGAACTTCGATAAGCTCGAAGATGCCACCGTCAAGCGGGAAATCTACAAAATGACCTACCTCTACGAACGCAAGGCTGACTTCTTCGTAGACAAGTTGGCGCGGGGTGTGGCGATGATTGCGGCGGCATTCTATCCCAAACCAGTTGTGTTACGGATGTCCGACTTCAAGAGTAATGAATATGCCAACCTCCTCGGCGGTCAGCAGTTTGAGCCGAAGGAAGAAAACCCGATGATTGGCTGGCGTGGTGCGTCTCGTTACTACGATGAAAACTATGCCGAAGCTTATGGCTTAGAATGCCAAGCCATCAAGCGAGTTCGGGATGACATGGGCTTAACTAACGTAATCCCCATGATTCCCTTCTGCCGTACCCCTGAGGAAGGGCGCAAGGTGCTGACAGAAATGGAGAAATACGGCTTGAAGCGGGGCGAAAATGGACTGCAAGTCTATGTAATGTGCGAGATTCCCAGTAACGTGATCTTGGCGGATCAGTTCAGTGAAGTGTTTGATGGGTTCTCCATTGGTTCCAATGACCTAACTCAGTTAACCTTAGGTTTAGACCGTGACTCTGCCTTGGTGGCTCACATCTTTGATGAGCGCAACGACGGGGTTAAGGAAATGGTACGGATGGTGATTGAGAAGGCGAAGAAGAATGGTCGTAAGATTGGTATCTGCGGTCAAGCGCCGAGTGACTATCCTGAGTTTGCCAAGTTCTTGGTTGAGTTGGGTATTGACTCGATGAGTTTGAACCCTGACTCTGTGATGAA
Source organism: Coleofasciculus sp. F4-SAH-05 (assembly GCF_040222985.1). Classification (NCBI taxonomy): domain Bacteria; kingdom Bacillati; phylum Cyanobacteriota; class Cyanophyceae; order Coleofasciculales; family Coleofasciculaceae; genus Coleofasciculus; species Coleofasciculus sp. F4-SAH-05. The sequence continues at coordinate 53,789 of NZ_JAVKBY010000190.1, read as the reverse complement.
GACACTGTTGATGGTGGCTGAAGTTGAAGCGCAACAAGGCTAAGTCTTGAGTGTTTAGCGTCTGCGTCCCTGATGGGGCGTAGACTTGGGTAAGAGCGATCGCATTTCCGGTGGGGAGTGCGATCGCTCTTTTATATAAGGATATAGCGTTTCTCATAAGATGAGAGGGGGTGAGGGCGCAAGCCTTGCGCCCCTACATTCGTCTCTTCTATGGGTGTACTTGTTTGTGTATGGGTGTACTTGTTCGTGGCTCGACCCCATCGATGGAACTCAGGTATAATCTTAAACAGAGCGATTGGCTTTCAAGTCACAGCGATAAAATCATGCATTTTAAGTTTTCACCCAATATCCTGAATAGATTAGGTGAAGAACTGATTCCTAATCCAGACCAAGGAATTATCGAATTGGTTAAAAATTCTTATGATGCTGATGCGACCCAATGTACAGTAGAGCTTATCAATACTGACACCACAGGTGGTTCAATCCTGATTTCAGATAACGGCATTGGTATGGATCTCGCGGCTATTAGTGAGGGATGGTTTGTGCTAGGTCGGTCAAAAAAAGCCGCCCGCGAACCTACTGCTCTGGGACGTCTACCTGTTGGTGATAAAGGATTAGGTCGGTTAGCTGCGTTGAGACAAGGGTCTAAAGTACAATTAAAAACCCGACCTAAAAATGAACCAGCTGTTGAGTATTCTCTGACGATTAATTGGCAAGATTTTGAGCAAGCCTCTGTTGTGGAAGACATTTCCTTCGATGTCCAAAAAGATATGGCTAACTTGCCCCAAGGGACGGAAATTTTAATTGAAAATTTAAACATAAAGTTGGGTCGGCGAGAGGTTAAAAGATTAGCCAGAGAACTTTTATTTTTAGCAGATCCATTTGATAGTGATATTGCTTTCCGCCCTCGGCTGATTGCTCCAGAATTTACTGATCTTGAAAAACAAGTTAATGAATCTTATTTTGATGATGCTGAATATCATTTGAAGTCGTCAGTTAATAGAGATGGAATTGTAGAAGCTTCCGTATTAGACTGGAAGGGTGAATTGCTATTTCAAGCCCAACATAGTGATATTTCTCAAGAACCTTACAAAACAGCACCAGCAGAATTTGAATTATGGGTATTTTTGCTAAACCCTCAAAGTTTCTCTACAAAAAAAGCTTCTTTCGGACAGGTTAGAAAATGGTTATCAGAAGTGGGTAATGTTCATTTATACCACAGGGGTTTGCGAGTGAAACCCTATGGTGATCAAGGAGATGATTGGCTGAATTTAAACTATGCACGAGCCAGAAACCCAGAGGTACGTCCTTCAACCAGTACCGTTATTGGTCGGATAATTGTCAATGATCCTGATGATCTGCTAAATCAAAAGACCGATAGACTAGGGTTTATAGAAAATGAAACTTTTCTGGAGCTAAAGCGGTTTGCCATTGATGTATTGAACTGGATGGCTAAAGAGAGGCTGGAACAAACTGAAAAGAGACGACAAACAATTAAGCAAGAATCGAGTCGGGATGTCATTTCTGCTAAAAGAAATATTGAAAGTGTTATTAAAAAAGCGGTGCCACAGCAATCCCGTGACACAGTACGCAAGGTAATTCAACAGTACGAAGAGGTAAAAGAGCGTGAAACAAAAGCACTACGGGAAGATCTTCAACTCTATCGAAGTCTGGCAACAGCCGGAACAACAGCAGCCGTTTTTGCTCATGAGTCTGGTAAACCCGTCACGTTAATCGAGAAAGCCGCTAAACGAATAGAAAAAAAAGGTCAAGAACTACTAGGAGAGATATATTTCAAGTCTTTGGCAAAACCGGTAGAGATCCTTTATAAAGTTAGCAAGTCGTTACTGAGTTTTTCCAGGTTTCCTTTGCATTTATTAAAGCGGGAAAAGCGTAAAACGGGTCGTGTTGAGGTTGCCTGTGTAATTGATGATATACTTGAACTATTTTCTCCCTTCCTTCAAGACAGCAAAATAGAGGTCGTAAAAAGTAGTATTAATAATCCGTATTTTATTTTCGGAAGTCCGGCTCTATTAGAAGCAATTATTACGAATCTTTTGACCAATAATATCAATGCTTTTAATGTAGAAGGAACACGTACAGAAGGACGCCAGATAATAATCGTTACTGAAATTGTCGAAAGTTGCGTACAGATCAAAATTTTAGATAATGGTCTTGGGATTAAAGATATAAAGTTAAATAAAATTTGGTTACCGGGTCAAACAACTAAACCAGAGGGTACAGGATTGGGACTAACTATAGTCAAAGATTCAGTTACTGACTTGGGAGGCAAGGTGCAGGCAATTGCTCAGGGAGAATTAGGTGGGGCAGAATTTATCATAAAACTACCACTTGTTGGAGGTTAGCTGTTATGACAGTTATTCAATCTAATCAGAAAATAGCGATAGTTGATGATGAAGCAGAATTAGCAGAAGCAACTGGCTGGGATGTCGAAGAGGCTGGGTATGAACCCTTTTTAGTCGTCAAGGGACATTTTACAAACGTCAATGATTTAGCATCAGTTATTTTAGAAAATACTCAAGGTGCTATTTGTGATAATCGCTTGACTAATTCTGGACTGGCTAACTTTTCGGGTGCAGAATTAGTCGCTACGTTGTATGATCGGAAGTTTCCATCATTACTGATATCTCAGTTTGTGGAAATTGACACTTCTTTTTCCATTAGAAAATGGAGACAAAAAATTCCTGTATTGTTAAGTCGAGACAAAGCAAATGCATCAAGTATCACCAAAGGAATTGAAGCTTGTCAACAAGAACTTAGCGGTTATCTGCCAATTACCAGAAAACCTTCTAGAACATTAGTAAGAATTGTTGACCTTGATCAAGCATCTCATGAGCCTGTTGTCGATGCAATTGTCCCTGGTTGGAATCCTCATAAAGCCATCCGTTTTCCAGCTTCACTGATTCCTGAGACTATTCGGTCTGATGCATTAAAAAAAGGTGTCCGTCTATTTGCTCACGTTAATATTGGAGCTGATAAGGCTGATGATTTATACTTCGATAAATTTGAGTTAGCACCTGAGCCAGATGACGATGATGGACTTGCCTGAACTTATTATTGTAGATGTTGGTCACGGTAATTGTGCTGTTATCCGAGATACAGAGGGTGTGGTTGTTATTGATTGTCCCTATGGCAATACATTAAGAGAAATTATTGAGTATAGAGCGATTCAAGACATTTCTCATATTTTGATTTCTCATGCAGATGCAGACCATATTGCAGGTATTGTTAATCTGCTATTAGATAAGAATATCAGGATACACAATGTTCATTTAAATCCTGATGCCATTAAAAAGAGTGAAATTTGGCAGGATCTACGAATTGCTTTAAAAGATGCCAGAAAACGTTTTAGAACGGTAGTTTCAACGGAATTAACCACAACTAAGACAGGACAGTTAAACATTGGTCAAGTAGATATACAAGTTCTGGCTCCAACACCTGAGTTAATACTCGGTGGTGCTGGGGGAAGAGATTTACAAGGGAGGCGATTGACTTCCAACTCCATATCTGTTGTGATTGGCATAGTCCACAATTCTTACCGAGTCGCCATATTAGCGGCAGATATTGACAAAATAGGATTAGAAAATCTGCTACAGGACGAACCTGATATCAGCACTGATATACTTGTCTTCCCTCATCATGGCGGAAAACCGGGTGGTGCAGATGGCAAAACATTTGCTCAAGAGTTATGTAATTTAACTAAACCTAATTTGATAATCTTTTCAATTGATCGCAATCGTTTCAATAATCCTCGTGAAGAAATCATAGAGGGAATAAGTGTATCGGTTCCAGAAGCTCATATTTTGTGTACTCAGCTATCCAAACAATGTGCTAAAAATCTACCCAGTTCTGAACCTATCCATTTAAGTCGTCTTCCGGCTAAAGGATTGTTAAAAAACAGTTGTTGTGGAGGAACTGTCTCAGTCCATATAAATGGCGGAAGAACAACTTATACTAAAATTGATTTGCACAAAGCGTTTATTGATGCTCAAGTACCTACCCCAATATGTCGGAAGTTCCAGCCAATATATCTGTCTGATTCTAGGTAGGGCTTTCTGAAACAATTAGAAACTATTAAAAATAAAGGTTTAGACGAAGATTATAGCAGCTTATGGGGGAACGCCAGATTAACCTGGGGCAAAATATGTATATTTTCGTACATTATACCAAGTTGCGTTCTATCATGTCATTCTGAGCGAAGCGAAGAATCTGGACAGATGCTTCGCGTCATTCCGTTTCACTGCATTCTGCTCAGCATGACAGATTCTACCTTAGACTGCAACTTGGTATTAGGTGCGTGATACGCCAAAACAATCTCTTGCTTCGGCACTCCTTTTTCAACTAACTGATCGGCGATCGCGTCTTCTGTGCCATCATGTTGCACCCAAATTTTGCTATCAATAATATCAAAATGGTCACATCTATCCCACAATTTTAGCTGTCAGTCAGTAGAATTTGTTTGGCAAAGCCACAATTGACGATCTTAGCCCTCACGGGTGCGTTACGCTGTCGTTGATGGGGCGTAGACTGACCTAAGAGCGATCGCACGTCCTCCAGTAACCATGCGATCGCTCTTTATAATGGTCAGATTCATGCTACAGTCGCGATAAAATGGAAAGCTCCAGCATCTATCCCCATAGATGACTGGTGATTATCCTTAAATCCTATAACGACCTTTTGCAAATGAGCGAGAGAACACTATTCGATAAAGTTTGGGACTCCCACACCGTCGGTACTTTGCCTTCGGGTCAAACTCAACTCTTTATTGGTTTACACTTAATCCACGAAGTCACCAGCCCCCAAGCCTTTGGTATGCTGCGGGAAAGGGAATTAAAGGTGCTGTATCCCGATCGCACGGTGGCGACTGTGGATCATATCGTTCCCACCGAAAACCAGGCGCGTCCTTTTGCCGATGTCTTAGCCGAAGAGATGATGCAGGTGTTGGAGCAAAGCTGTAAGGATTATGGGATTCGCTTCTATAATATAGGATCGGGGAATCAGGGGATTGTCCATGTGATTGCCCCAGAACAGGGATTTACCCAACCCGGAATGACGATCGCCTGTGGGGATTCCCATACCTCAACTCATGGTGCGTTTGGTGCGATCGCGTTTGGGATTGGTACATCTCAAGTTCGTGATGTCCTCGCCTCGCAAACCCTCGCCCTGTCTAAACTTAAGGTTCGCAAAATTGAAGTTAACGGGAAACTTCCTCCCGGAGTTTACGCCAAGGATGTGATTCTGCACATCATCCGCACGTTAGGGGTCAAAGGTGGCGTTGGCTACGCTTATGAATATGCTGGCACAACCTTTGAGCAGATGACGATGGAAGAACGGATGACGGTGTGCAATATGTCCATTGAAGGCGGTGCTAGATGCGGTTATATTAATCCCGATCAGGTCACGTATGAGTATCTCAAAGGGCGAGATTTTGCGCCGAAAGGGGAAGACTGGGATAAAGCGGTGGAATGGTGGAACAGTATGCGTTCCGATGCCGATGCTGTTTATGATGATATCGTCACTTATGATGCGGATGAGATTGCACCAACGGTGACGTGGGGAATTACACCGGGACAGGGAATTGCCGTAAATGAAGCGATTCCCATACCCGATAGTTTACCCGAATCAGAACGTGCGATCGCCCAAGAAGCCTATCGGTATATGCAGCTTATCCCTGGTGCGCCGATTCAGGGGACAAAAGTGGATGTCTGTTTTATCGGAAGTTGCACCAATGGACGATTGACAGATTTACGCGAAGCCGCCCAATTTGCCCAAGGAAAGCGAGTCGCACAAGGGGTGAAGGCGTTTGTTGTTCCAGGTTCAGAACGAGTCAAAAAAGACGCCGAAGCCGAAGGATTGGATAAAATCTTTGTCGAAGCGGGGTTTGAGTGGCGCGAACCCGGATGTTCCATGTGTTTAGCGATGAATCCAGATAAGTTACAAGGGGATCAAATTAGTGCATCGTCCTCAAACCGTAATTTTAAAGGGCGTCAGGGTTCAGCCACGGGACGCACATTGTTGATGAGTCCAGCCATGGTGGTAGCGGCGGCGGTTAATGGGAAAGTTTCTGATGTTAGACAGTTATTGTGAGTAGCCATCAAGCCAGCCAGTCAGCCAAGAACTCAAGTTCTGGCTGAAAGCTAAAACCCGTTAAAACGGGTTGAAAGACTTATGGCGTGACCCAGCTAAAATGGTGGAATAGGTTGTAGGGTGGGTTGAGGAACAAAACCCAACAAAAGATAGGGCTAAAGCCCTTACTACAAGCCGAATCTAATTCATCAAATAAGGTGGGTCATGCCACTAGTAAGCTAAATCTTACTTGAGCTTTAGGTTCCGGAAATTTATTTCCTGGCTTCTAAGTTGGTGATCTTCCGCTTAAGTCAATTTTATCTAGGGTGGGCAAGTATTATAACGCGGGAAACGCTTATATTAGAGTTAGTGAATCCTGCCCACCGAGCGAGTCATTTGGGGTGTATTACCAATTTTGCCAGATCTCAGTTAAAACGGGTTGAATTTAAAGTATAGTGAACCGTTTTAGCCGGAAATTGCATTCCAGGCTGATGTTACAGCAACGGAGGGAATACTATGAATATGAGAGCGATCGCGCTTGCTACCATTCTCGGTCTATCTGCGCCTACAGTTACCGAGTTTATCATTAAAACACCTGTCGTCGCCCAAGCTAGTGTTCCTCTGGGGACATTTCAAGGGGGTGAATGGTCGGTCACCATTAACTATAGCAACAACGCCCTAACTTACTACGGCACCAATCAACGAACGGGTGATAACTTAGTCCTCAGAGGAGCAAAAGTTCGGGGAAATCCTCAACGCCGCATTTATATCTGGCAAAACGGGGATTATTTGTATCAAGTTGCATGGCGACCTAATAATCCAAGAATTATTCGTCTTCAGGTCTTCAATCCCGCCGGACGAGAAATTCTTAATCGCCTGCTTTATGAAAATTAGGGATGAATGGCAGTAGCTGATAATATTAGGTAGGTTGAGTGACAATGCCTTAACTCAATCTACTTCGTACTGTTGATTGTATATTCATATCCAATCTTTTTGTGTTCAAATTTTAAGAAAAAATTATGTTAAAAAGAATCTATATAGATAACTTTAGATGCCTTGTTAACTTTGAAATAAAGTTTGAAGATGATATTAGTCTATTTCTTGGAGTTAACGGTTCTGGTAAAACCACAGTCTTCACAGCGTTACAGAGACTGCGATATTTCATTGTAGACAGGTTTCAAGTTCATCAAATTTTTCCAGGAACAGATTTGACTCGATGGGAAACTCGCTCGATCCAAAAATTTGAATTAGACATTGAAGGAAATGGAGGAATTTACAGATATTCTTTGGAAATTGCATATCAAGGCAATTATGCTCCTCCTGTAATGCATCGTGAGAGCTTAATTTTTAATGAACAACCACTATCGGATTTCAGAATTGAAATAGAGCAAGATAAACCTGTTTTGAAAGCAATAATATACTATGATTCTCCTGACCAACAAGGAGAATTTATTCCATTTGTAGACTACTCACGTTCTGTTGTAGGTTTGGTATCAGAGAGATGGGATACTCAAAAACTGACTTGGTTTAAAAAGCGGATATATCGTTTTTTACTTGTACACATTAATCCTTTTGTTATGACGGCAGAGAGTCGCCAAGAAGAGATGTATCCAGTATGGGATATGTCAAACTATGCGGCTTGGTATAGCTATCTGTCCGGTGATCAGGGTAAAATTATTGAACTCACAATGAAATTAAGACAGGTGATAGATGGATTTGATTCGTTTAAAAATGAGCCGATTGGAGAGGCAAAAGTTTTATCATTATACTTCCCGCATCTAAGTAAAAAGCCTTACAAAATTAACGAGATATCAGATGGTCAACGAGTTTTAATTGCTCTCTATACCTTGATATATTGTGCGCCGGATGAAGATTATACCTTGTGTATTGATGAACCGGAAAATTATCTGGCTTTACCGGAAATACAACCTTGGCTGAGTACACTTTTTGATCACTGTTCAGGTGCAGATAGTCACGGACAAGCCATTTTAATCTCCCATCACCCTGCACTCATTAACTATTTGGCTAGTAGTTCTGGTTACTGGTTTGAGAGAGCCAATGAAGGAATTATACGTCTACAGTCCATTACCGACCAACAAGATACAGGATTATCACTGGCAAAGCTAATAGAACTGGGATGGATTTATGACGAGTAAAGACCATAAACCAGAAGTTGTTATTTTATGCGAAGATATTGCTCACGAACGATTCATCAGACAGTATCTTGTCTGTTGTGGATTCGAGGATCGCAAAATCAAAAATTTTCCTAATCTCAAAGGAAGGAAAATCAAAAATAATAATGACTTCGTTATCAAGCATTATGCACCTCTGGTTAAAAGCTACAGAAGCAAAAATTTTCAAAACCGTGCCATAGTCGTGATGATTGATGCCGACACTAATAGCATAAATGACATATTGCGCTCTTTGCACATAGCATTGGATGAGCAGGAAGGCAAGTTAAATCGAGACCCAAGGTTACCTAACGAGAAAATTGCCATTTTTGTGCCAGCCCGAAATATTGAAACCTGGTTTTATTACATTAGTATTGATCGCAATTGCGATGAAATAACGGATTATAAGAATTCTCCAGAAATTAGAAAATGGGATAGCATCGATTTAGCTAAATCCTCGGCAACAAAATTATCAAGGGAAATCTGTCCTCAAGGACTTGATAGTAATGCCCTGTCTTCCTTACATCATGCCTGTGATGAGTTGCGACGACTCCTCGATGAGTAATCTGAATTTTCACCCCAACCCTTATTCAGCAAACCCTAAATACCCAAAATGGAGATATATTTTTTATAGAAAAAAAGGAGTAAATCCATGAGTCAAGTTAAAACCGTGTCAGGACGAGGCGTTCCCGTTGTGGGTAATGATATTGATACCGACAGAATTATCCCCGCTCGCTATTTGCGCTGTGTTACCTTTGAGGGATTAGGAGACAAAGCCTTTGCCGATGACCGCGCCCAAGCAAAAGGGCAACATCCGTTTGACCGTCCCCAGTATCAAGGGGCTAACATTTTAGTAGTTAACGGCAACTTCGGCTGTGGTTCTTCGCGGGAACATGCGCCCCAAGCCCTGCAAAAATGGGGAATACAAGCCCTTGTCGGTGAAAGTTTTGCGGAAATCTTCTTTGGTAACTGTTTAGCAATGGGGGTTCCCTGTGTCACGGCTGAACCGGAAACCGTGAAGCAGTTACAGAGAATCCTGGAAGAGAATCCGCAAGCGCCGATAACGGTAGATTTAGAAGCCATGGACGTTCGCAGTGGTGACTTCCAAGCCTCTGTGTCAATGCCTGAAGGGGTACGGCAAACCCTGATTACAGGAACGTGGGATAGTTGCGGACAACTGGTGAAGCAAGTTGACCAGGTTCGGGAGACAGCGATGAAGCTACCTTATTTGGAGTGGGATACAGCGACAGTATAATACCAAATCCGGGTTAGCCACCCCCTTTATAATCTAGTCCGCGCAGGCGGACTTTGTTTGTGTAGCTGCGACTTCTAGTCGCCAGGGCAAAAAGGGGGTTTCAAAGGTGGATTTGGTATAAGATGGGCGTTGTCTAAAATTTTGGCTGGTGGGCACTGCTATTAAATAACCTAATTTCACTCTTGAACGGCTTCCAACGCCACCTCTAGCGCTCGTTCTTTTTGCGGATCAGCGCCTTGGGCGTATTCTGGGGAGAAGGGAACCAGGATATCGGGTGTTACTCCTTTCCCTTCTAGTCGTTCGTCTCCATTCACGTAAACATCAGCGACGGCGACGTAAAGCAAGCTACCATCTGACATGAGAAATGGACGCCCCGCCACTACAGCGCCAGGGGTTGGCGTACCGACAACAGGTCCAATATTGAATTGCTGGAAACCATAAGCCAGAATTTCTTTAGCGCTGCGGCTTCCTTCATTCACCAGCATGACGACGGGTTTATTCCAGCCTGCGTAGTGAGTATATTGGGTATCATCCCGGGCAATAGTGGTTAAGCTTAATTTTGGAGCGGTATAGATGTTCAGGGCGGTGAGTGGTGAACCTCCCCATCCATCTCTTAAGTCTACGACTAGAGTGTCTGCTTGTTTGAGACGACCATAGATGAGTTCTTCTTCAAGCTGTTCTTGATAGTCATCACTTGCATAAGACCAGATATGAATATAACCGATTTTTTTACCTTGTTGTTCAATTATCTCAGTGCTGGCGTCCATGGCGTCGAGATACATGGTGGTTGTATCCAGCAATTTAGGGGTGACAGTGATTTCTTGCTGACTATTGGGATTTGGCGATCGCTGAATTACCATTTTGACAGGAGTACCTGCTTGATCGGCAAAGGATTCAATGGGTTGGAATGGGCGATTATCCACATTTAGGATGCGATCGCCTACCTTTAATCCGGCTTCAGCGGCTGGACTTCCTTCGAGAATGGCGCTGATAAAGGTTTGGTTGTCGATAGTTTTGGTGACGATACCAATGCCAGTATATTCTATTTTGCCATTGGGAAAGAAGGGTTTGAGTTGTTGGCGTAAGTCGCGGTTTCTGGGTGCAAAGATTCCTAAGACTTGGTAATAGGCGGGTTGGTTGGGGATGTAGAGGTGGGTATGAGAGGTGTTGAGTTCAGAAAGCATTTGATTGATCAGGGTGGCGGTGGCTTCCCTGGATTGGGTTTGGCGGATTTGGGGTTCATATTCGTCTTTGATGGTTTGCCAGTTAATGCCGTTAAAGTTGGGATCGTAAAAGTTATCGTTGACGGTTTGCCAGACTTGGTTAAAGAGTTCCGTTTGGGGATTGGTTGGTGTGGAATGGAGGGGAGAATTGAGCCAGCTAAGTAGGATTAGACAGAGGCTAATTATGGTGGTGATAATTAGGCGGTGATTTCGGGGAAGGGGAAATAGTTTCATAGTGGAAGAGTGGGAGATATAAGCCATGAACTCAAGTTCTGTAACCCAAACTTCAAACCGTTAAAATGGGTTAAAAGATTTATCCAGTAAGTTCGATTCTTACTTTAGCTTGAAGATGATAAATTTATTTGCTGGCGTCCAAGTTGGCGTAAATATTGGGGTGATAAGTTCGCGCGATCGCGCTGATTTTTATGTCCCAAAACTTCACCCTCTCGCCAGTGTAATTATCACCATTCACTCGTTTTTCGGCATCGTCAAGTATAGCCGGATGAATTCTTCAGCCGCATCGGGATTAATTTGTCCTAGTGCTGTGCGAATTTCTAGGATGGTTTCACCACCAGGATCTCTGACTTCATTAACCCAACGGCTAACGTTAGCGTGTCCGACTCCCATCGCCGCCGCTAACTGATTTTGGCTGATGCCAAAGATTGATAGTGTCTGTTTGAGGGCTTTACCTGCTCTTCCCATGCTTTTGATTGTGTCAGAGAGTGATGATCCTGTAAATGTTCCAATTAGTCACAAGTTGTGTTATCGTAAAAATGTGACTAATTGGAACATAAAAGAGGTGAACTCAAATGCAAGCATACTTTTTACCGAATGACAGTCAATTACCTTCTACTGAGGTTTCTGTTCAGGCTTCTACTGATCCGGTGTCAGGAAAAGAATTTATCAAGGTGATGGTTATCGGTTCCCGTAAAGGAATTAACAGTATTATTAAAACGCTGCATCGCTTACGGTTTGCAGAGGTGCGAGAGTGGAGTCCACCAATACCGTATGGTACTTCGGGAGAAATGATGAGTCTGTTACGGCGACAGATTTTCGTCGATTGAATAGTTAGTAATAGATGATAGGGGTTTTATGGGCGCAAGGCTTGCGCCCATACAAAGTTAATGCGATTAAACCCTTAGCCCAAACTATTATAGTAAAGCTTGGTTAGTGCTGTTTGCTTGCGATCGCGCTTTGTTTTTAGGGTTGTTTTGGCTGGAGATTATTGGGGTTTAGGGTTGAGAGGTGGGAGGGTGGGCTTTTTTAACGCAGAGGTTCGCAGAGGGAAAGCGCAGAGGTTCGCAGAGGAGTTGGCGGTGAGGGAAGTTTCTGATATCAATGTAGGGGCGGGTTTTACTGTTATCGTTTGTTTTCACCCGGATGTTAGTAAACCCGCCCTTTTACAAGGTGTTATTGAGTAAATGTATTAGTTGGGCGGAGGGGTTATAGTATCAGATTTGGGAATCGTTCAGTACTAAGATTTATCGCTGTCTTCATTTTTATTTAAAGTTAAGCTTTTTATATCCTTACCATCAAGAATTGTCCCTTGAAGATTGGCTTCATTAAGATTAGCTCCTTCAAGCTCTACTCCTTGAAGATTAGCCCCTTCAAGATTTGCTCCTTCAAGATCTGCCCATTGCAGATCTGCTCTATAAAGATACGCCCTTTCAAGATTTGCGCCTCGAAGCTTCGCCCATTGCAGATTCACTTCTCCCAGATCTGCCCCTTGAAGATTTGCTCCTTCAAGATGCATCCCGTGCAGATTTGCTCCTTCAAGATTTGCCCATTGAAGATTTGCTCCTTGAAGCTTCGCCCATTGAAGATTTGCCTCTTGAAGAATTGCCCCTTGAAGAATTGCCCCTTGAAGATACGCCCTATTAAGATTTGCTCCATAAAGATTTGCTCCATAAAGATTTGCTCCAAGTAAATATTGGCAGCCGAAGGAACAGCATTGTAAGTCTAAAAAACTTAAGTAATTTAGGCAAAATAGTGAATTCAATCGTTGTCCCTGTAGTCGGGAAATCCAGATACCAAAAGCTTCAAAAGAATGCCAATTAATATCTGAAATTTCCCTATATTTGTGGTCATCTCTTTCTTTTTGGGTGACACAATAGGGCAGAAGATACAGCAGTTGACGCGGTTTGCGAAACTTGCTAAGGTTCGCCTGTACCACGACTTCTCGTCCTGTAATCACAACCTGTAAGCGAAGATGCTGATAATTAAATCTGTCAACTTCGCGGCGGACTTCTTCGACAAACTCTTTAGCCGTTTGTTCGGCAATTTTGCTCTGCATCGATAGCTCATCTAAGCCATCAAAGATAATCAGTAATCGCGATTCCCCATTTTCTCTGTCCAAGGGATTGTGAGACAAAAACCTTTCAAGCTGGACAAACTCCCCTACCGCTTTTACTAAATCATCTGATAATTTAAATAAGTGGAGGGGAATAAACAGAACTGGAATTTCTCCCTTTTCCGCTTGTTGTGCGGCAAACATTTTGGCAAAGGATGACTTACCACTTCCGGGTCCTCCACTGATTAAGCGAATCGCATCATCCGCTTCAGCATCCTGTAACCAGGTTTCTAGTTCACTATTGAGATCTACGATAACTCGTTCATAGTCTTTACTTTCTATAATCCCTCGTTCTAATTTTCGCTCCGATTGTCCCGCCACCTCTCGCTCATAATAGGCGCGTAATGGCACATAAACTTGTTTGAGGCTAAACGCTTCCCAAAATATCGGTTCATCTACCCGCTTTTGCCGCCGTGCGCGATACCTTAGCCATCCCTGTTCTCTTCTTGTGGCTTGAGTGAAGGGTGTATCCAGAACTTCTTTTAATGCAATATAATCTTGGGAACGCTCAACCCATTGGTCATTTAAGGCAAAAACAAAGTAAGCGGGGAGGCGACTACTGATCATTTCAGCTTCAATTTTTTTCTCCACATACCCCTCTAACCACTGAGCAAACCCCGTCTTCGCTTCTTGCACAATCGGCAAGTTTTGGGGATGCTGAAAAAAGTCGGGGTTAAGGATTAACTCGTTACTGGTTAAGGATGCATTGAGGTGGTTGTACAATTCTGTAAGATTATCGGGTTTCTGGATTAGGAGTTCCCTCTTTTCGTGTAACAAGTCTTGCATCGCTTGCATCAGGGAACGCACAATCAGCAATCCGGCAATTTCTCCCGGTTTTGCTTCTAATCCCAGGTTTTCGAGAACCTCAACACCACTCTCCGCCAAGTCATCCCATTTCAGAAACGCGCCGTTAATGGCGGCTTTACCCAATGAGGCGAATAAACCCTTGGGATTGGCTTTTATCTCTTTTTTCCAGACTGAAACAGGCTTTTCGACTTTAATTCCCGCTTCCCCTGCCATAAAATTAATGGATGAAAGATTTTGCTGTTTCTAGCCTAACTAACTTTTCCATGATTCGCTATCGTTCCGGTTCCCCTTCTCCCTTGATGGGAGAAGGGGTTAGGGGATGAGGGTGAAACGATTGCCAGTATTAGTTAGTTCTCACCTTAAGTTGACACTGATGGCAAGCCTTGCGCCCCTACAAGCTGCTGGCACAAAATATCACACCGGGCTAAAACCTCTGTGCCACTGAAGCGTTAACCTCTGCGTTCTCTGTTTCCTAATCTCAATCTCAACCGTTAACCTTAATTTTCGTCCGACTACTTACAGCCAAGATTACTGACAAGGTGTTAACTGAGCCAAGCGTAAGGCAATTTCATCAATCGCCCCCACTAAAACCTGTCCCGATTGAGATGGTTGATTCACCATAATACTAAACAAAATTTTCCCATAATAAGGATGATCCAAATACCCAGACAGACTTCTTACTCCTCGTAATGTCCCCGTTTTTGCCCGAATTCTGCCTTGAGTTTCGGGTAACCGTAAGCGATTTCTCAGGGTTCCATTTACCCCGGCAACGGGTAAAGAACGATAAAATAAATCATTCCCCTTGGCATACATCATCGCTTTTAATGTCGCGATTAATGCTTGCGGCGTGGCTGCATTCTGTCGGGATAAACCTGAACCATCAACTTGACGAAAACTATTGGGGTCAACACCTAAAGGTGCTAACGTCTGCTTCACAGCAGAGGGTCCACCAATGTAACGCAGGAGGCTATCCGCATAGCTGTTACTGCTTCTTTGGTTGGTGACTGTCACCCATTCATCTAACGACTTTGATTGAATTAAGGCTCGCGAATCCAACCGTTGTAAAGCGGCGGCGGTGGTAAAGAGTTTGTTATTGGATGCGGGGATGAGAAATTGATTGGCGTTGTGACTGTAGGAAATCGCCGGATTCGATAAGGATTCCACGACAATTCCCCATTTGCCCCCCGCTAAATTAGGGCGATTAATGATTGAGTCGATATACAGTCCCAAAAAATCGGGACAAACGCCACTTGTTCGACTTTCCGGAGGCGGAACAAAAATTTCAATCGAGTCGGCGCTTTTAGTTAAGTTAACCGCCGTTGTCGCCCTCGCGATGCTGGGAGTCATGACATTACCCATCGCCATCACACCGACGGTAAGCATGGCTAGGGATTGCTTCTGCCAAGGATTCATTGGTTTCATCGTTTGCAAGTCTTTACAATCTGGGCATCGTGAGAGAGAGCATGAGCAAAGCGCGATCGCTAATTGAGCAAGATAACATGATGCGGCTCATTGCGGCGCGATAAGTCGGCTCTGTAGGTGAGAATGCACGGACGTAGCATATTACGTCCCTAGACAACTCTATCAATTGTCGGGAATTATCCCTGAACACTGAACACCTTAGATCACTGGGGACAGGGATTATGTTCCCGTCATTTTGATTTCTTTGGTTGTTTTTCTGGCTCAAAACGCTGTCATCAGGACGGTTTGCCGTTTTTCCTTCCAAGGAACGTGCGCGGTTCGTAGTAGGCGCTGTCTTAGCCATCTAATCTAATTGTGCAGGGGTGCTGAGGTGCTGAGGTGCAGGGGATGTTTCACCGATAACGCTACCTTATCCTGTTCCCTGTGACACACCGAGCGAAGTCGAGGTGTTCCCTGTCTAATGACGAATAACCACTTCTACACAAAAATAAACATAATTGAACATAACCGATTAAAAAATAAACATTTTTTTAAATTAAAATATTGACAAATGCGTAAAAACGTGAATTAAAATCAATCTTGCCAATACATTAAACCTGTACTATAGTTGGGAGTCCTGGCATTATTAGTGCTTGATTTGACTAATCGGTTGGAGAGCCAAACCCAATGGCAAAGTATTTCTTAATCGAATCAAGGAGTTCCTTTGATTCAACCCAAGTGACTCAAAATTATCAGTTGGCATCAGATTTAGCCAAGGCGGGAAATGAAACCACCTTGTTTCTGGTGGAAAATGGCGTATTAGCGGCTCGTGCAGCGGCAGCGAATGGTTTAGCAAGTCTCAACGCGGTCAATGTATTAGCAGATGATTTTTCCCTGAGAGAACGTGGTATCTCAGAGACAGAATTGGGCAATGGTGTGCAAGTGGCTAGCATTGCGGCTGTGGTTGATGCCATGGCAGAAGGACAAAAAACAATTTGGCTGTAACGCAAGATAAGCGAAAAAAAATGAGTACCAAAACCTTAACCTTTTCGATTATGGATAGTCCTTTTGAACAAGCAAGGACAACCACGGCGTTTCGGATGATTAATGAGGCAATTGAACGTGGGTATAATGTGAATGTTTTTGCTTACGAAGGAGCAGTTTCTTTAGCCTTTGCTCATCAAAAACCCCACGCGAATGCAGTTCATGGCAGAAGTGTGGAGGAAGAAGATCATCCTTTAACTAAAGATTGGATTGCTGCATTACAGGAAAAAGCCAAAGCAAAGGGGTGTCAATTAGATTGGATTAATTGTGGGCTTTGTGTAGATGAGCGAGGGGTAGAAGAGGCAATTCCTGGCTGTCGTCGTGGTGCGCCGAGTGATTTATGGAAATGGGCAAGTGAGTCGGATGGAACGTTAATTATTGGCACGAAATAGAAATAATTGGAGATATTAAGATGAAAGCGCTACAAATCATTGAATCTGCCTATCGCTGTACGATTGAAGAACAAGATGATCCCTCGGTGTGGATTTCTCAAGCGATGAAAGGTGCTGGTGCGGATTTAGATATTCTGCTGAGAGGGAATGCGGTGAATTATGCCGTAAGTGGACAGGATGCCTCTGGACTGGTGTTTGGGAATAAGCCACAAACCCAGCCGCCTAAACTGGATCAAGATTTGCAGCGGGCAATAGAGAAGGGAATTACGATTTATATTGTGACAGATGATGTCAAATCTCGTGGGATTCCTGAAGAGAAAATGATTAACGGTGTGACTCAAGTTGCCTGTCAGGATTTGCCCGGGTTATTTGGTAATTACGATCAAATTTGGCATTGGTAAAAATAATGCTGGGGGCAATGGGTGATATCATGTCCGTTCATTTTGTAGAGACGTTGCATGCAACGTCTCTACCATGGTGCGGAAAGTCTTAATCGATGTGTCCACCGATACACCCTGCGGCGAATGCTTTGCCCTCTCTCCAGACGTTGATGGTTAACTTTGTTGAGTTGCCATTTGTGCCTCAGAAATCCAGGCGGCGTGGAAACCGTAAGGAACGCGCTGAGGCATGAGTATTCGTGCCACTGGTTCATTGGTGAACTTTTGAGCATCAATGACCCATAATTCAGACCGTTTTTCTACGGCATCCCAAATCATCGTCAGCAACCAGCCATCATCCTCAGCTGTTCCACCTGGACGAGGAGCAAAGGCACTATCACCACCAAATCGTCCCCGACCAAATTCATGAATTTGAGAACTACCTGTTTCTAAATCATACTTAATTAGACCGTCTAATAAAAGTCGGGGTCTCATATAGGTTGCCTGTCGGGAAGCGTACATATACCGTGTTTTCCGACCCGTATAATCATCATTGATGCGCGGAAATTCTGTGGCGACATCGAGGTCATTAAGAAGTTCCTCTTTCACCGCACCCGTTACTAAATTAATCCGGTAGCGATACGTGCGGAAATGTTCAAATTCAGTGTCCCCACCTTCACCATTATCTTCTTGAGGAATAAACAGGTAGGTATCAGGTGTGCGGGTGGACAGGAGTACCACTTCGTCCCCTTCTTCCCAAGCGTTACCAACGTGGTAAAGCATAGAGGTAGAAATTTCAAACCAGCGAATTGTCCGGTTATCGCCATGGCGGGGTAGGATACCAATACAGCTGGGGTTTTGAGCCTCGAACTTAATCGGTAGCTGACCCAACATGATCCGCATCGGTCGGAATGTCAGGGGCATATCCAGAAACAGCGTATAGTTTTCGGTAATGGCAAAATCATGCATCATCACCGGGGCGGGAATATCAATCGGTACGGTTCGCAACAGTTCGCCTTCTTGGGAAACGACGCTGTATTCCAGATAAGGAGGAGCAATGGGGGCGAAACCGAAGACAATCATTTCACCCGTCACAGCGTCAACTTTGGGATGTGCTGTAAACGTGGAAGCGAGTTTGTCGTTAAAGGTATACACGCCAACTGTTTCTAAGTCAGGAAGTCGGATTTGATAGGGGGCGCCAGCTTCCCACAGCGCCAGTAGTTTACCTGCATGCCACACACAGGCGGTGTTGGCGGTATTCTTCATCATCAAACCGTGAGGGCAGTCAAACCGAGGTAGGTTCAGCAGTCCGGGCCAAATTGATTTCCCGACGGCTTTCTCTTGTAAAAACCCTTCGGTTTGAATGTAGCGGTTACGATAGCTAGCTTTGCCATTGCTAATGTGGACGCCGTGCAGCATTCCATCCCCGTCTAACCAATGGTGGAGTCCAATGGGGGGAAATTGAGGGTTAGGACCATTGCGGAGAAACATCCCCGAAAGTTCTTGAGGGAGTTCGCCAATGATGGTTAAATTATCCGCAGTTACTTCTTGTTTGACTGGGGCAAAATTGTCCGTCAAATAAAGATCTGCCATATCCTCAGCCAGGGCTTTGACGTTTGCCGTCATGCTGAAGTGACTCAGGATTCCGTAGGGAACCCGCGCATAGTAACCCGCACCTTTGGCTACGTCACTGGCAATGGATGAGCGCTCCATTTGTAGAACGTTAGCCAAAAATTCGTTATCCATTAAAATGCCCATGAAGCGCTGCTGAAGCGTATTGGGGCGAGTCCCAGATGGGGCGGTGGTGGCGAGGTTTAGTGTTTTTATCAGTTCCTGTTCTTGTTTGTCTAACGCTCCGTCAGAATACATTAGGGAGTTGAGAGCTTCATATAGTTCCTGAAAATCCTCCTCGCTGGGATAATTTCCTAAATAAGCTTTTAACCAGCTATAACACTGATCACGCGGTATTGGCTGCTTATTTGATAATAAAGATTGAATTTCTGGATCATCTGCCAATCCTTTTTCATTGGCCACCCGCTGCAAAACTTCGAGTTCTCTCGGTTCGAGTACCCCATCAATCCAGGCAACCCCAATCAGGAGTTTTAGCAACTGCCGCTCATTTTTAAGCCATTCTTCCTTGTTTGCCAGGAAGGTGGAGCGGGGAATGGGTACATCAAAATATTCGTCCGTACTTGCATCTGGACGAATGTTTTTCTCACTGGTGTATACAATTTTGGCACGATCCGGTGTTTGGACAACAATATATAAGTCGGGATTGCCTTCAAACCGTTCAAACAGGCTTTTAAAATCTGCTTCTGTGTAGGTGATTTCAAATTGTCCCTGACTATTGGTCTTCACATATCCCAAGTTATCGCTCTTGGCGATATCTTTATCAAAGGCTTCGACGATTAGGTTAGGAATCCCTAAACCACTTTCAGATTCGTAAACTCGTCCAGTGACTTTGAATGGCATAAAAGGCTCCTGATTGCTCTGAAATGGAACATTACTGATGAGCCACTTGTTGATGCTTGACTAATCGGTCTCCCATCGGTACAACAACAATTATTGCCATGTTCCCTAGGGCAGTGGCAATCGATGGCTCAACGGTTAGCGTTGCTATTTTGGTCATACTGGTTAATATACATCCTTAATAGACCCTTTTGTCGATTTTCTCCTAAACGTTAGATAGCTTAGTTTCTACAAAGCCGCTATTTTGTCAAAAAAAGAGTCTGTTTTTTACAAAAATACATGGAACTAAGGTGCGATCGCGTCTGCACCATGTCTTGAGAAAATGCGGCTCAAGCGACGCTAAATTAAGGGGTTTAGCTTGTCTAAAACAAGAAACTAAATAGCAAGCAAACCACTAAAATAACCCCAATTAAAATAACCGTACCCACCATCAAATTACCAATCTCATCCACCGTCCCCCGAATACCTCTCACCATCCGCCCTAACTTCAAGGGAAACCGAACCAATACCTGCAACGGAGGCGGTAACTGGTGCAATTCAAAACTATATCCAGGAGTACGCCTTGCTTCTACTTCAAATCTCCCCTTGACCCAGTTTATATCTCGCCCCTGCTGACGCGCTTCCCAAAGTAAACTCCCGGCTAACTGCAATAAAAAGGGATGCGTACCCCCCAACTGTTTTGCCAATTTCTGATCCGGGGGACTCAACACCGCTTGTCCCTCCTTTCCCTGACTATCCGATAAACGCACTAATTCCCACGCTTCCTCCTCCTGCAATTCCCCCAACGCCAACACCTGACTCAAATTAAAAAACGGCGAGGTGAGACGATATCGATGCTGATAAAATTCCAATTTCCGGGGAGACGCCACCACTACCATTAACGCACCACTATCGACTAGCGATCGCAGGTTATCAAAAAATCCATCATCAAAGTCCCGATAATGGCGGATTAGCACTTCAAAGTCATCCAAACAGAGTACCGCTAATACCCCTTGTCGTTTCCAATGTCCCATGGCGCTACTAAATGCCAAGCGGTTAAACTGTGGAACTCTTAGCGCCTCCATTAACCCCGGTTGACGCTGCACTTGGGGATGATTCCACAACAGTCGCCCAACCTTATGATAAAATCCCTCGTCCCCATGACAGTCGGGATTCTGAAGCGAAAGATAAATGCTAATAAACCGATCAGGTTGAGAAACGTATTCCTGATACGTTTGACAGAAGTGATAAAGCAGCCAGGATTTGCCAATGCGTCTGCGCCCGACCACATTTAAGCTACCGGGTAGGGTACCTGTCATCTGAGTAGTAATCTGTTGCAACTCCTCGTGGCGTCCCACAAAAAATCGGGAATCCGCGATCGCTGCACCGACTATAAATGGACAAGACGGTTGCACTGAACTCATGAATCAGAGGAAAATGACTCGACAAGCATACTCAACAGACCACAACTTCTCTGACGTTTCCTGATAGAACTTGTCATCTGCCTTCATAAAAAATTAGGCAATTCATCTCACCCCCCTAGCAGGAATGAAATGAATTGCCTCTTGACAAGTGTCAAAGCACTGGTCAATTCGTAAGATTTGGCTCTGTCAGCGGCTTTGAGCCGCAACTACAGCCTTTTCGACAGCCTTTTCGACAGGAGCATCAAGCACCCGCAGACTGGGAAACAGAAAATGATTTTCCTCAACATATTGAGCGCCAAATAAACCTTTTTCTGCCCAGAAATAACGGTCTGTCGTATGCTCATTTCGCTTAACTAGTAGCAAAGCGGGCGGAATAATCCCGGCTGATTGAATATATTTACGTGCTGCTGTAACCGGTTTATCTTCACCGCTTTCCAGATTATACTGAGGCACATGTTCTAGGATCTTGCGCCCCTCTTGGCGGCGGCGACTCTTGCGCTTACGTCTTCTTGCCAACCTCTTTACCTCCTCTTTTTGCCGACAGTTGTAATGTTAGTTACAAAAGCCGTCGTAAGTATATCTGCTTGAATCTGAAATATCAATATCTTTTTATGGTTTGATAGATCTACCTAAAATGCCTCAATGCTAAGTTTGAAAGAGGCTTTGAGCGATGATCCTTTAAAAATTACTACTAAAAAAATTAATTTTTCGTTAAAAAAGTTCACAAAAAGCCGCCGGAGGGGGCAGGGGAAGACGGGGGAACAGTGTAGAGACGTAGAATGCTACGTCTGGAAGATGGGGGAGATGGGGAAGATAATAAAGAACAAAGGACGAATGACTGTCATCCTACACCTTTTGGGTAATAGTCAGTCGTGTCAATTGTTCGACATTATAGAAAAGGAACCTCTATTGGGTTCTGTCGTAAAAGCCCTCTGGTGGTGATCACGCAATTCTCATGTTCATTCCTGCTAGTTCAGAATTTGTCGCCTTGTGTCAATCACAGGTTGGAATCCTCACTCAAAGTCTAGGCGCGGCGTTGAGTGCGGTCTATTTAACAACGGATACGCTCGACGAGGCAGCGCAACCTAAGCTGATTCCGGTAGTGGTTTATCCAGAAGCGGCAATATGGGAAGAGGAGGAGACGGAGTTAACATTGCCCGATCGCATGAGTTCAGTGGATACAATTCCCCGCCTTGCTGAAGCCGTACCTCGCCTTTTACCTCAACCTGCTGACGATCACCATCTCCCCGATTCCACCTCACTCTCTCGGGACAACTCTCCCTTATCTCAAGGACGGCAAATGGTTTTGCCTCTAATCCACGAAGAAGTAGTTATGGGATTATTAGTCACAAGTCGCGATGATCGACCGTGGAATGAAAAAGAACAGACAGCGATTGAACGCATCGCTGGAACATTGACACTTGCCTACTTAATGGATCGGCGTCGGGCTTGGTTTGAGCAGGAATGGACTCAACAACGCCGTCTACAGGCACAGCAACGGGATCGGCTTGATGATATTCTGCATCAATTTCGCAATCCCTTAACCGCATTGCGTACCTTTGGCAAACTGCTACTCAATCGACTGCAACCCGATGATAAAAATCATAACGTTGCAGGTAGTATTGTGCGGGAGAGCGATCGCTTGAAGGAACTGTTACAAGACTTTGACGAGTGCTTAGATAAAAATGCACAAACCAGTGAACCCCTCACCTTACCCGCATCAGCTAGCGCCGCAACTTGTCCACTTCCCGAATCAGACGAGACTGGGAAAATTGTTTCTCCGGTTAACTCAGAACCAGAGACAGACGCACCAGCCATTCCTTTGCTTCCGGGTAAAACCCTAATTGTCGAGTCATTGACTATCACCGAAGTATTAGAACCCCTGGTCATTTCCGCCCAAGCGATCGCGGGGGAACGGGATTTAGAATTACGCTACTCGATTCCCCAAGACTTACCCCCTGTGCGGGCAAACGCTAGGGCGTTACGAGAGGTCTTAAATAATTTAATTGACAATGCCTTAAAATACACGCCCGCCGGGGGGCAAATTGATGTGGAAGCGGGTGTGGGTCAACCCAAAGATGAGACGAGAACAATGGTGGGAATTGCGATTACTGACACCGGAGTTGGGATTCCGCCCCACGATATAGAGCATTTATTTGAGCGGCGTTATCGGGGAATACAAGCCAACACAGGGATTCCGGGAAGTGGTTTAGGGTTAGCGATCGCCAAAACACTGATTGAACAAATGCAGGGTCAAATCGAGGTATTTAGTCCAGCGCAGTCACCGTGGACTCAATCTCAGTCAGATGTAGCGATTCGCCGTTCTGGGGGGGAGTCAACCCAGGGAACAACGTTTGTCGTTTGGTTACCAATTCATGAATCATGAATTTGGATTGTAGAGACGTAGCATGCTACGTCTCTACACAATGACGCTAGTTGGTGCTGATAACTAAGTCCTCATCAAGTTTGATATCTAAATCGGTATCCGGTTCAATCACAATCAGATCCACACTGTTGCGACCCAGGAAGCGTTGGATTAAGCTCAATGCTACACCAGAGCCTGTACCAATCAACAGTTCTTCGGTTGCGATCGCCCGATCTCCCGTTACCGCTGAAATCGCCGCCGCCGCCGCTGTACCGAGTGCAGCATTTTTGACTAAATTCCCCACACTGCTACCTTGAGTGACTGTTTCAGTGGTGGTAATTACTTCAGACGCAGCATCAATAGTCATTTGCTGACCATTCATCACCAGTTTCTCGGCGACAAATTGAGCGCCACCATTGGTAGAACGCAACTCACCGACAACCTCACTACCTGCTGGAATCAATACAGTGCCATCAGAGGTGGTGATATTCGCATCGACAGTTAACGTCAAGGGTAATTGTTCGTCTTCTTCAGCAACCAGAATTTTCTCTCGGATATATTTAACTGGAATAGTTGTACCCGCAGGAATCGTGAAATTTTGAGCAACAGGCGTCGGATCAGCAATGTACTGCGAACTGACAACTTGTGCTTCTCCTTCACTCACCAAAGCTTGGTAAATAAATGCAGCGACTTCAGCACGACTAGCATTCCGCTGGGGATTTAACGATTTAACGTTAGGATAATTTACCACCAAGCGTTCCTCTGTGGCAGCAGCTATTGGTGTCCGCGCCCAACTGGAAATGCGAGAGGCATCATTGTAGTAATTTAAAACACTGGTTGAATTCGCTGAATAATCCAAGCCATTTGCCAATGAAACTAAGACTTGTTCACGAGGAATATTTTGTTCGGGTCTAAAAACATTACCCGGATAACCCGTTAAGAATCCCGTTTTATAAGCATCTTGAATTGCAGAATACGCCCAGTATCTTGAAGGGACATCAACAAAATTTGTTGAACCCCGTTGCTCGGCTTTATTAAAAGCCTGATTTGCCTTACGCATCATCGCCGCAAACTGGGCGCGAGTTACGGGAGCATCCGGTCGAAATGTACCATCCGGAAAACCGGCAATAATATCCCGTTGGGCTAATTCTGTAATAAAATCTTCCGCCCAGTAGCTAGAAGAAACATCTGAGAAACTTGTGCTTTGGGCAAGCGCTGATTCACCTGTAACGAAGGGAGCGATCGCACCAGCCGTTAATCCAACTGCTAAAAATGCAGCGGTTCCAGATTGCCAGGTATGAAAGTTAGACATTAAAGGCGTTCTCCAACATGAATCGTTTTGTTTGTTAAGTTACTAGACCGTTTATAATTCCAGATGTTCCTAAAATTTTCCTACCAATTCATTAGATAAAGTTTAGCGAAGAAATGTTCTCATAGTCACTGGTTTAGGGAACCTTTTCAGGGTGAATGACGATCCGTCCGGACAATTAGTTTCCGAAAAATAAAAAATCCTCTACTGACTTTTAGAGTAAAGGATAAAAGCTGAAGAAGCTGGGAAAGCCGATCTTTAGGGGCGGGTTTTACCCATAACGTTTTAGCCCTGTCGGTAAAATTTGACTAAACCTGTCCGGATGACATTTTGTGACACATCGATAACTGGACTAAACCTGCTCTTGGGGGAGAAAAAATTAACTGAGAACTCAAATGACCAACCCCCATCCCACATTACTAAGATTGCTGGTCAATCCAGCGGTGGTAAAGTTTTTGAATGGCTTTAAGCACGTTATTATGAGTGGACTTGGGAGAAGTCTGGGCGGGATCGAGAAGCTGTAAGCGGGTAAGAAGTTTAGCTTCCTCAGTATCTACATCGCCATCGCTGTAAATTAAGGCACTAATCGCTTCAATCAAGCCCTGATAATCCTCTTGGCTAGGATGATCGCCCAAATACTCTTGTACCCATCTATAACACTCGTTACTGGACACCGATTTGAGTTCGTTCAACAGGGGTCGAATTTCTGGGTCTTCAGCCACATTGGATTGCTGGGCGACTTGGTGCAGATACTGCCGTTCCTCTGGTTGAATTCGACCATCGAGCCAAGCCGCACCAATCAGAATCTTTACAAGCTGTTTGACATGAGAGTCTGTAACCATGACGTTTTTCTACAAAGAACTTCTGCTATATCTATATCAGAACTGTTCCCAAAAATGCGCTTAGACGTTCTAATCTTTACCAATGAGCAGGCTTGGTTAAAGGAAGCAGGGGAAGCAGGGGAAGCAGGGGAAGCCAACCAATGACGAATGACGAATGACGAATGACGAATGACGAATGACGAATGACGAATGACGAATGACGAATGACGAATGACGAATAACAAATGACTAACGGCGGTGAATCCTTTACAGTAGAACAAGCCCTGGCGAACCTCAAACAACGGGATGATTTAAGTCTTTGCTATTATGCGGCGTGGTGGCTGGGAAAATTTCGGATTCGAGACGCCGCCGTAATCGACGCCTTGATTGTCGCCTTAGAGGAAGAGGCAGATCGCACCGAGGCGGGCGGATATCCTCTGAAACGCAACGTCGCACGGGCGCTGGGGAAGCTAGGCGATCGCAAAGCTGTTGCGCCACTGATAAACTGTCTAGACTGTTCCGATTTCTATGTGCGAGAAGCCGCCGCGCAGTCGTTAGGGAGGTTAGGTGATCCCGTTTGTGTTCCTCAGTTAATGCAATTATTAGAGGGTGGGATAGAAGCGGGATTACCTGTACCCGGATCACCGCACTTGGCACAACCTTATAATGCAGTCATAGAAGCGTTAGGCAGTTTAGGGGCAAAAGATGCGATCGCATTAATCGAACCCTTCCTAGAGCATAATCAAGAACGGATACAGTACGCCGCCACACGAGCGATGTATCAGTTAACTCAGAATCCCGCCTATGGCGATCGTTTAGTGCAAGC
Organism: Coleofasciculus sp. F4-SAH-05; assembly: GCF_040222985.1. Classification (NCBI taxonomy): domain Bacteria; kingdom Bacillati; phylum Cyanobacteriota; class Cyanophyceae; order Coleofasciculales; family Coleofasciculaceae; genus Coleofasciculus; species Coleofasciculus sp. F4-SAH-05. The sequence goes on along the minus strand of NZ_JAVKBY010000190.1, from coordinate 27,489 downwards.
GTTAAAAGGGGAAAAGTTACAATTACGACGGGCTGTATTAGCGGATTTAGGGGCGATTGGGTACTTAAAGGCAGCGGATGCGATCGCTCAAACCTTAGCTGAAAATAGTTTAAAGCTCATTTCCCTCAAAGGGTTATTAGAGCATGAAGTGAAAAACTCCGCCAGCGAATCGGTTCAGCTATCAGAAGCAGCCATCCATGTGATGAAGCTGATGGATAACTTGCTGTAGCCTTGTAAATTGATTCTCGCCTTGCGAGTGTGACAAATGACAAATGACGAATGACAAATGACGAATGACGAATGACAAATGACAAATGACGAATGACAAATGACAAATGACGAATGACAAATGACAAATGACGAATGACAAATGACAAATGACAAATGACGAATGACAAATGACAAATGACAAATGACGAATGACAAATGACCAAAGCCTGATTCAAGCCGTTGAACAAGCTGATTCTGCCCCTCGCTTACTCGCCGCCGTGCGAACCCTAGCCAACGCCAAGATAGAAGCGGGGATTCCCACATTAATTGCCGTTCTCAGTTATAACAACCCCGGTGCAGCCGTCGCTGCCGTCGATGGATTAGTGCAATTAGGAGACATAGCGGTAGAACCATTACTCAACCTGCTTGATGAATATAACTATGGAGGAAGGGCTTGGGCGATTCGAGCGTTAGCCCAACTTGCTGATCCCAGAGCCTTAGACACCTTATTGAATGCGGCTGAAACCGACTTTGCTCTAAGCGTGCGTCGTGCGGCGGCGAAGGGGTTAGGAGATATACAATGGTTAAAACTATCTCCTAAAGAGATTCCCTTAGCCCAAGGGCGAGTGCTGAAAACGTTACAGATAACCTCTCATGATCCTGAATGGGTGGTGCGTTATGCTTCGGTGGTAGGATTGCAAGGGTTAGCCACGGCGGTAGCCGAAACCCAACCGGATTATTGGCAACAGATTATCGCTCATTTTGAGCAACTGATGAAGGATGAGTCAGATTTAGCCGTTCGCACCCGTGTACAATTCGCCTTAGCGCAACTGCAACTGGTGCAAGATATCAGTTAAAACGGGTTCAAAGACTTACCCAGTAAGCTTTAGTTACTAAACCTATGTTTCCGTTCAAATATCCCGTACCGCAAACTGATCCACCCTTGTCGCCGAGAGAAACACTGCCGACGATGTATGATCTCAAGAGTGAAGATCCGGAGGAGCCTGGATTGCCTGATGAATTCCATGATTGGCAGGCACAATTGTTGAGTCTGACATTTCGTCCGCCTCATTATCCGCCACAGCAGGTATTTTGTGCCAGTGACATGAACCTTTACTACGACGTGCGTCATCCAGGATGGTACAAGCGACCCGATTGGTTTGGGGTGGTGGGTGTACCTCGACTTTATGAGCAAGTCGATATGCGCCTATCTTACGTGGTGTGGCAAGAGGGCGTGAATCCTTATGTGGTGGTAGAATTGCTCTCTCCAGGGACAGAGAAGGAAGATTTAGGGGAAACGGAAGCGGAAATGCGACCCGTTGAATCGAGGGAAAGTGTTGGAAATGGGCAAGCAATTGAGCCTCAAGTTGAGCATAAACCGCCGCGAAAATGGCAAGTCTATGAGCGGATTCTACGGATTCCTTATTATGTCGTTTTTAGTCGTTATACGAATCAGTTACGAGTCTTTACATTAGCAGGGGGACATTACCAAGAATTAGAGTTACAGGAGTGGCGAGTGTGGATTCCTGAGTTGCATTTAGGTTTGGGATTGTGGCAAGGGGAATTTCAAGGAATTGAGCGTTTGTGGTTGCGTTGGTATGATGCTCAAGGGAATTGGATTTTGACTGAGGCAGAACAGGAGAGACAACGAGCAGAAGCGGCGGAAGCTCAGTTACAGTCTTTGCTGGAGCGATTGCGGGAATCGGGAATTGACCCGGATGCGTTTTTGGGTGGTTAGAGTGGAATCGAATGGTGCGATCGCGTCTTCGTGTTACCTTGGCTGTAGGCTAGACTCTATTGGCATCAGTTTTAGGGTAAGCCGATTTTATATAGGGTGGGCAAGAGTTATAAAGAAAGGAAACGCTATATATTATCGTTCGTTGTTCTTGCCCACCTCACGGTAATTTCATATAAAAGCCATAATGTCAAGCAGGGGGAGTGAGTTTACAATAAGAAGTCCCGGAACATCGGCACCCCTGGCTCTATCAGCAGATAAAATAGCACTTCATGGTGGAACAAACTACGCTCCCTTTACCAGAAATCGATAATCACGTTCCTGTGGTTAATCCTGTCTTTGCCCGCCACGAGACGTTTCATCCTCGGTTTGGCTGGCTGAAGAAGGGTTTTGACAAGGCAACTGAAGATCCAGGAATTTTTTTGAGCCAGGATGCACCTGTACGTTTGGGCGTGGGTAAGAATATGGTGCGCTCGATTCGTTATTGGTGTTCGGCGTTCAAAGTGCTGGATAATGATACTCCCTCAGAATTTGGCAAACAATTGTTGGCGGATAACGCTTGGGATGAGTTTTTAGAAGATCCGGCATCTCTGTGGCTACTCCATTGGCATCTCCTCACACCCACCTGCTTGGCGACGGCTTGGTATTTTGCGTTTCATGTCTTTCGTCCAGTTGAATTTTCAGCCGATGATTTATTTGAGGCGCTTTGTGACTATAGGGATAGTCTGGGTAGTCGTATTGTTGATGCCTCACTAAAAAAAGACATCACCTGCATCTTGCGGATGTATGTAGAACCCGATACCAAGACAGGCGTAAGTGAGGATTCCATTGACTGTCCTTTTGCTGAACTCGGCATTATCCAAACCCTAGGGAACTCCAAGCACTACAGGTTTCAAATGGGTGCAAAAACTAATCTCCCCGCCGAGGTTGTCGTTGTGGCTTGTTTGGAGTTTGCCGCGTTTAAAGGGAGTCAGAAAACCATATCGATTGCCAGTCTTACCTTTGATCCAGGTAGCCCGGGTTTGGCGTTCAAGCTGAATGAAAGTGCTGTCTGTGACGCTATCGAACAGGTGGGGCGGTGGTCAAAAGATATCACGCTCTCTGACTCGGCGGGATTGATTCAGTTTTCCTTCAAAAAGCAGGCAAATGAGCTAGCACACGATATCCTAGACAGGTACTACAGTACTAGAAGACGCGGTGGGGCAAAGTAATGAAACGAGCATTATCTGACTATTTCAGCCTCAATCGGCGCTATTCTCGCTCGATTAATTTAGAGCGGGATTTGCAGCAACTCGATGCCCTGGAGGGGTATGTTCCCACCACTCGCTCCGTTGATGCCCTCAGACGAATTTTAGCGGGTTGGCAAGACTCCCAATCCCAGGGGGCTTGGACGCTAACCAGTGTCTATGGCACGGGGAAGTCGGCGTTTGCTCACTTTTTATCGGCTCTATGTGCCAAAGACAACGAGAAAATAAAGCAGCAGGCGCAGGAGATTGCCCGAAACGCTTTAGGCGCTGATAGTGCAGAGTATTGTCGTCTCAGGGAAACTCTACCGCCGCAAGGTTTAGTCAGAGCCGTGGCTACAGCACAGCGAGAACCAATTGGTAACACGGTGATTCGGGCTTTAGCCAGAGGTATTAGGCTATTCTGGTCATCAGCAGAGAGAGAAAAAATTGCTATCGCGGGTCAACTTTTAGACTGGGAAGCGGCAATTGCTAATGGAGAAACCGTTGACAGCCGAGGGCTTCCTCAGATGGTGCAAGAACTCGCTCAGGCGGCTCAAACGGGTGTCTTTTTAATTATCGATGAGTTAGGCAAAAATCTGGAATTTGCTGCCTATAACGAAGGGGCGGAAGATTTATATTTGTTGCAGCAGTTAACTGAACTGCCTAGAGTTGGGCATTATCCTGTGTATATACTGGGGATACTTCACCAAGCATTTACCGAGTATGGTCAGAGATTAGCCTCTGTTCAACGGAACGAATGGGCAAAGATTCAAGGGCGGTTTGAAGATATCCCCTTTACAGAATCAGCGGGACAAATGGTGCGGTTGATGGGTCAAGTTATCGATCAATCCCAGGCAGAAAGTTTTCATGGTGATATCAATAACCAAGCCGAGAAATGGTTGGATCAGCGCTGGAAAGATATCGCATTGGCGGAAGAACTGACACCGCAAGTTCTGGGGGCGGTGTATCCGTTACATCCCCTCTCGGCGTTGGTGTTGCCCATGCTATGCGCTAAGTATGGACAAAATGACCGCTCACTCTTTACGTTTCTCACCAGTTCTGAACCCTATTCATTTAAGCAGTTTTTGGATCAAACAACGGTGCAGGATGGGGGTTTGGAAACCAAACCCCTACCCACCCTGAAATTGGATCGGGTTTATGATTACTTCGTTGAAGCCACCGGGTTGGGTTTAGGTTCTCGATTGGGTTTGCAACGGTGGGTAGAGATTCAGAATTTAATTGCCGATGCCAAACATCTGGATACGGATTCGCTTAGGGTTTTAAAGACAATTGGCTTGCTTAACTTAGTGACAACAACAGGTGCGGTGAAAGCCACTCACGAACTGGTGACGTTGGCAATGTGCGATTCACCTTATGAGGAACAAGAGCAGCAGTATTGGGATGATATTATTGATCGTTTATTACGACGAAATGTGATTACCCATCGTCGGTTGTTGGATGAACTGCGGCTTTGGGAAGGCTCTGATTTTAATGTCGAGGGCGAAGTGGCGGCGTTGATTGAGCAAGAGCGATCGCCTCTGTTTAGTCTTTTGTCACAAACCTATCCCCTGAAGCCATTAGTGGCTGGGCGGCATAGTTATAAAACGGGTACGTTGCGGTATTTTGAGCGCCGCTATGTTAATGCAACACAGGATTTAGCGCAACTGCTTTGTGAGAGTAAAGATAGTGATGGATTAATTGCTTGTTGGGTGGATGAGGAATTACCGAGTCAACCCCCAGCTTTGACAGCCGATGGGAAGCCGTTAATTGTTTTGTGTGCCAAAAAACTGGGTATTCTGCGAATTAGAGCGCTAGAATTTGCCGCACTTGAGAAAATCCAGAGTAGTGCGGCTCAACTCCAGACGGATGCTGTGGCGAGACGGGAAGTCCAATATCGGTTATTTGAGACGAAACGATTGCTTGATGAAAGTTTGAGCAGGTCCTTTGATGTAGCCGTTAATCAGAATGTTTGTTGGATTCAGGGGGAACCAGAAACCATCAGCCACGCGACAGAGTTTAATGCTAAGTTATCAGAGGTTTGTGACAGGGTTTATCTAAAAACGCCGATTCTTTGGAATGAGTTGATTAATCGCCGCGAACTGACATCTCAAGGCGCTAAGGCGAGACGGGAACTGATTGAGGCGATGTTGGAAAATGCCGAGGTAGAAAGATTAGGATTAGAAGGGTATGGTCCAGAAGTCGCCATGTATTATTCCCTGCTAGGTGAGACAGGAATTCATCGACAGGAGGAGGACGGTTGGGGATTCTATCCACCGGATAAAAACTCCAATGTATGGACGGTTTGGCAGGCAATTGAAGCGTTTCAAAAAGCGGCTAACGATAAACAAAAGCCGTTAGACAAACTCTACCAACAATTAGAAGCACCACCATTCGGCGTCAAGCAAGGGTCGATTCCGGTGCTGTTAGCGGCAGTTTTGCTGTATCATACCGATGATGTTGGGATTTATAAAGATGGGACATTTATCCCGATTTTGGGTTCAGAACATTTTGAGCTATTGGTGAAAGATCCCTCCCGCTTTGCGGTTAAATATTTTGAAGTCGTGGGGTTGCGATCGCGAGTCTTTCAGGAACTCGAAGCGGTGTTGAAATCGCCTCAGTCTCGAATGCCTACGGGAGTCAGGAATGTAACTCTGTTGGCGGTGGCAAAGCCTCTATTTCAGTTTGTGAAAAAGCTACCTGCGTACACGCTGAAAACCAAGCGCCTCAGTTCAGAAGCACAAGCGGTTTTACAAACCTTGAAGCAAGCCCAGGAACCCGATGTATTACTGTTTAAATCTTTACCTGAAGCTTGCGGATTGCCAGCCATTGGTACGAATGAAGTTGACGATGGTAAGACAGCGAAAACCTTACGGAAAAAGTTAGTGCAAGCGCTGCACGAGATTCAGACAGCTTATGACTGCTTGCTGAGTGAGTGTAAATCACGATTGCATGATGCCTTTTGGATTAGCAGCAATGAAGCTAAATTGCGGGAAGATTTAAGAGTGCGAGCCAGTCGCCTAGTGGGACAATGTGTTGAGAGTATGCTGAAACGTTTTACCGATGCGGCAGTTGATGAAACCAAAACAGATACCGAATGGTTAGAAGCCCTAGTGATGATTGTGGCAGATAAGCCGGCTGAGTCTTGGAGTGATGAAGATATGACTCAGTTTGAAATTAACCTCTCAGATGTGGCTAGGCGGTTCAAGAATTTGGAAGCGTTGCGGGCAGACGTTGATGCCAAAGGTGGGGGTTTTGAGGCACTTAGAATCACAGTAACTCGTCAGAATGGACAAGAAATTAATCAAATTGTGGGAATTGATTACGACTTACAGACCCAAGCAGAGGAACTGGTAGAAAATATGCAGAAAACGCTACCTAATAATAACACACAACTGCGGCAATTTGCCATTTCCCTACTGGTGGAGAGAGAGTTTGATTTAGCGTCGGAAATATTGCCTCAAATTGGGGAGGGGCGTCAAAATCGAGGGGACGGGCAAAAACAAGATTATGCCTAGCTTGTCGTTTATCATCCGATAATAATTGTCAACATAAGGGAACAGCAGGCAAGGATTAGTGCTATGACTACAGTAACAACTCCAGTAGAAAATTCTCCGTTGGTGTTGCACCTGCATCCAGTTATTAATCTTACCGATGAGCAGTTTTTTGACTTCTGTCAAATTAATCGCGACTTGCGAATTGAACGCACGGCGACAGGAGAATTACTAATTATTCCTCCCACGGGTTCGGAAACAGGTGGACGAAATTTTAGGCTGAATGGACAATTGTACAATTGGACGGAACAGAATGGGACTGGTGTTGGCTTTGACTCCAGCACTGGCTTTACACTTCCGAATGGTGCAAAGGTTTCCCCTGATGCGGCTTGGGTAAAACTAGAACGGTGGAAGACTTTAACCCCTGAACAACAGAACACGTTTGCACCCATCTGTCCTGATTTTGTGGTGGAACTGCGATCAGTTTCTGATAATTTGACATTGCTCAAAACCAAGATGCAGGAGTACATTGATAATGGGGCGCTGTTAGGTTGGCTGATTGACCGCAAAAAACGACAGGTTTATATTTATCGCTCAGGAGTAGCGGTAGAATGTTTGGATAATCCGGCAACTGTAAGTGGTGAGTCAGTATTACCGGGATTTATTCTGGATTTAAGCAAAATCTGGTGAGGGTAGCTAGGGAGAGTGCTGTACTATTTCACAACAGCCACCAAGGATTTGTGCCATGACAATGACTGAAGCAACGACTCAAGTAGAAAATTCTCCGTTGGTGTTACATTTACAGCCGATAATTAATCTGACAGATGAGCAGTTTTTTGAGTTCTGTCAAATTAATCGCGACTTACGAATTGAACGCACGGCTACGGGAGAATTGCTAATTATGTCCCCCACGGGTTCGGACACAGGAAATCGCAATGCTAAGTTGATTGTACAGTTGGGAGTTTGGGCAGAGCGTGACGGAACGGGGATTTATTTCGATTCGAGTACAGGCTTTACGCTTCCCAATGGTGCAAAGGTTTCCCCTGATGCGGCTTGGGTGAAATTGGAACGGTGGAACGCCCTGACTCCTGAACAACAGAACACGTTTGCACCCATCTGTCCTGATTTTGTGGTGGAACTGCGATCAGTTTCTGATAATTTGGCACCGCTCAAAACTAAGATGCAGGAATACATTGATAATGGGGCGCTGTTAGGTTGGCTGATTGACCGCAAAAAGCGACGGGTTTATATCTATCGCTCAGGAGTAGCGGTGGAATGTCTAGATAATCCAGCTACGATTAGCGGTGAGTCGGTATTACCCGGATTTGTGCTGGATTTAAGCAAAATCTGGTGAATTTCCAGGGTGCGATCGCGAACAGATTTCTCAAGTTCTCAATTTTAAAACTGACAATCTTTGTTGAAAGATAGTATCGAGTCGAGAAAACGCTGCTTCTGTATATCGATAAGCTTCCTGAAGAATGCTTTGCCAAAGGGAATTAAGAGCTTGCAAGTTTGGGCAAAAGCGTATCAAAGTACTACAAGCAGCAATCCATTGTTCGAGTTGGCGGTAACTAATAAAATAACCACCGAGTCCCTGGATATGCACCCAGAGGACGTTGTACCATTTTTCCCAATTCAGGATACGCTCTGGCTTGATTTTCAAGTATTTAGCAATTTGGCGGAGAGTAATGACAAAAGTTTTGGGGTTGATGCGATGACGTAGTGGTTGCATAGTTATTACAGATTTTTCAGGTTTGCTGTGTAAGAATCCTTAGCCAAAATTCCTGGCTTCCCCCCAAAATGGGGGGACTTAAACGAGTTTCTCAGAGATTTAACTCACCTGAGAAAGCCAGAATCACCTTAGACATCAGGCTTGTTAACCAGAATTTTCTCAACCACAGGATCGAAGATTAGCTCGAATACTGCTGCTGGAATGAAACGCCGCAACAGCCTGAGAGAGTCATCCGCGTCTTGACGATTGTAGTAACGGGCGACAACGCAACGCTGAAACTTGGGCAAAATCCGAACAACCGCCCAAGGGCAATCCTGTAGATGGCTTGAACGTTCTATCATGGTTGAAGGTCTCCTTTTCAATACGGAATGGAACCCAAAAGGCAGCGACGATCTGTAGGAGGTGAAGCGCTGCCTTTTATCTTGCAAGCCCTGCATTCAGGGGAATCGGGCTTTGTATCAGGGTCGAAACCCTGAGCAGTATAGTTATCATATATGCTAATTGTTTATCTGTAAAGTGTTATTATTAAAGTAAACAAATCTAACTTACGCTTTTTTGACGTAATCAAACCTATGGGACAGGCAGGCAAAGCACTTCGACACGTACTAGAAACATACGGCATCAGTCAAAGCAGTCTGGCAAGTGCATTGGGAGTTGACCGCCCTGTGGTATTTCGCTGGTTCCATGAACAAACCGATCCGACTGCTGAGACTGTCGCCAGTATTGTCAGAGTGCTTCGAGAACTCAATCCAACCGCCGCCAAGGACTTTATCCAGTTTTATCTAGTTGACCCAACTCAGGCTGGAGAAATGGATCTAATGGCTACTCCCATCCAGGAATTGCCCAAATCTGACACAGTAGATGTGTCGGCACTCTCTAGGCTATTAAAAAAAAAGACAAATTCCTATAAATATCTTTTTTTAATTTCACTTTTGGATATTGTACAAAGGCGACAGTTTGATGTTTTATCACCCATTACTTTTCAAGAGATCATCATTGAAATGCTGGCGAATGCTTGGTATCCACATACTTATTTCAAGCTATCTTTTGGTTTACAAGATAAAATATCGGATAAATTAGACTCTCTTTGTATTGACATTTCGGATACAAAAATAATTTTTAACGATACAGACAAAAAATACTTGCGGAGAATAATTAGCGCTCAACCCATAGAAGATATTGTTTCAAGTCTGAAACGATATGTACCATTTCTCTTGATCCGACCATTTTTTGAACAAGAAGTAAAAGCAAGCAAGGCTGGTAGAAAGAAGCGAACGAATCCGGGTGATGACGAACAAGAAATTGTCAACCTAGCCGCTGCACTCTTTGATATCAAAAAACCGTTGTACCGCTTTGATGCGAGTCTCTATAAGGATTGCAGTTCGATCACGTTACATCCAGCATGGGTATCATACCTAGAAAATAACTATTCAATCGTTCGTGCTTGGGCATCTTGGGAATGGCTCAAGTATATGCAGCAACGTAACCCTAATGTGCCTGCTATTGCGAACAAGCTATTCCCACCTCAAGAAAGAGGTTCTCTGAATCATCAAAAAGCTTACTGGAAATTGATTTTAAAACAAACTAATCTACAGTGCATTTACTCCAAGCGAACTCTGCCTTCTTCCGGTTTTTCCCTGGATCATTATTTGCCTTGGTCATTTGTCGCTCACGATCAGCCTTGGAACTTAATCCCAACGTTTCCAGAGGTGAATTCATCAAAATCCAATTATCTCCCTAATGAGGAATACTTTGATGAATTTGTGAATCTACAGTATTTAGGGCTTTCTATAGCCAATAAAAGCCTGGGACAAACCCAATGGAGTAACTATATTGAACCTTACCTAACTGACTTAAAAATTGGGGATAAAAATAATATTCTGGATTTACATATTCTTAAAGCTGCTTATGAATCTACTCTTAGTCCTTTACTGTCTATAGCTACAAGGCAAGGGTTTGCTAGATGGTCTTACAGATAATCATGTCTAAGCAATAAAAAAAGCCGATGAAACTGAAGGAGGAATCTTAAATGAATAACTTTAAACTAGAGTTTAGACTACGATGGTGATAAGAGGACACGGCAATGCCGTGTCCCTACCACAGCTTAGGGATAATTGATTGGGTAGGGGCACGATATTATCGTGCCCTGATCTAGTTTCCTCCCAGGTTCCCAGGCATCATTTATCATGGGTTAGTCTAAACACCAGCAAAATTACGGATATTTTTCAGCACAAAGCAGCTATCTTCTTTAACTAAATCTCCTGTACAGGCAATAGGCAGCCGTTCTTGATAGGCTTTTATAGCAAGAATGTACTCATGGTTAAACAACTCCATCTGAATTTCACGAAATTTATCACATACTACACCCAAAATGACAATCGTTCCGCTTAATTGGTCAGCATTAGTAGCATGAATTTGCCTAACGAATCCCGGAATCTTTATGTTATTAGCTGTAGTAATAAGTTCGCTACTAATCTCAAGTTGAGAACGATTTTCTATTGTTTCCAGTGTTTCCAAAATAACACTCATAGAAACCGGAAACCCCGGTATGTCCTGATTTAGGGGTAACAGAATAGTTGCCGATTCTCCTCCCTCATTTCCTTGTATCCAAATTGAGGCTTTATCCTGCAAATGGTTCTGTTTATGCCAGCCGTGATTTTGCAAGTAGTTGGCTACTTGTTGAGGTTGGATTGATTGCAGAATATTGATATCCTTTACGGTAACATTCATAGAGCTTCTCCTCTGGCGATACATTGCATAAGACTTGTTAGGGAATTCACCGTAAATCTATTTACTCTAGGAATAGATACAGTTACAGTTTCCTGATTCTCTGTCGATGTTTCTCCAGCTAGGGATATCCAGTAACCACAACGTTTAAGACAGAGTTCCTCTTCTGATTGATATAACCAGTCATTAATGTTATCAGGTACTACAACAACCACGAGGATTAGAGGTGGATATTGCTGGGGAACTCTCAGTTCTTCATAATTCTTAACTTTGAGTGGATACTTCAGATAATTCTTATCTAGAATTGCTCTTGAAGTACATTTGAGTTTGTTAATATTCACCCTGATTAAACCTTCTACCCAGTTATCGCAAATTAAATCATGCCCCTATCCCAGCAGTCTAGCCAATCCCGCCCCATATACCTCGACTACCACTCCACCACTCCCACTGACCCCAGAGTGGCAAATCAAATGCTACACTACATGACTACCGCCTTTGGTAACGCTAGCAGCATTGACCACACCTATGGGGATGAAGCCGAACAAGCCGTCTCCCAAGCCGCAACTCATATCGCTAACTTAATCAGTTCATCCGCCAAACAAATTATCTTCACCTCTGGAGCAACCGAAAGCATTAACCTCGCCCTGCAAGGATTCGTCAGATTCTACCATAGTAATACCTCAAAAATCCCCCGCTTTGCTGTCTCCCCAGTGGAACATAAAGCCGTTTTAGACACCTGCAATACCCTCGCAAAAAAAGGATTCGCCGAAATTATTAATCTCCAGGTTGACTCCAAAGGTAGACTCGACTTTGATTATCTAGAAAATGTCTGTAAAAACGGCATTTCCTTGCTGTGTGTTATGGCAGCCAATAACGAAATTGGCACAATTTATCCAATATCAAAAATAGGACAAATTGCCCAAACTTACAGAATTCCTTTCCTCTGTGATGCATCCCAATCTGTCGGCAAAATCCCGATCAATTTTCAAGACTGGGGGATAACATACCTCGCCATCTCCGCCCATAAACTCTATGGACCAAAAGGTTCCGGCGCATTAGTGGTGCGAAAAAAATATCCCCTAGAACCGATTCTCTGGGGTGGGGGTCATCAAAAAGGTATGCGATCGGGTACGCTTAATGTTCCCGGTATTGTCGGTTTAGGTGAAGCCTGTCGCCTGCGTCAGTTAGAAATGACCGAAGATGAAACCGCGATCGCATCCTCTAGAGACAAACTCCAAACCCTGCTGCAAGACAGAATTCCCGGCGTCGTCATTAATGGTGACACCACGAACCGCCTTGCTGGGAATCTGCATATTTCCATTCCCGATATTCCCAATAGTGCAGTGATTGCCAGAATCCGTTCCCAACTCGCCATCTCCACAGGTTCCGCCTGTACATCGGGGGTAGAAACACCCTCTCATGTACTGCGATCAATAAAGTTATCGGATAACTTAATAGAAGGGGCATTGCGTATCGGTTTGGGCAAATTTACCACAGATACAGAAATTAGTCAAGCCGCTGAAATTTTGTCAACAGCCGTTAGCAAAATTCGTCAAGCTATTGATGGAAATTAAACAAAAACCAAGTAGAGACCGTCCATGTTTGGTCTCTACATAAATGATGTGTCCTAACCGCTATGGCGGTTGCTATACTTAGATCACTAACTTGGTAATTCGATCGCGAATTCCGTTCCTTGACCGGGAATCGAATCGCAACGCAACTCACCCCCATGGCGTTCCACGACAATCTGATAACTGATGGATAACCCTAAACCCGTTCCCTTACCTACAGGTTTGGTGGTAAAGAATGGATCAAATATACGTTGGTCAACCTCGGTCGGTATTTCTGCACCATTGTTTACTATATATATTACCACCTTTGAACCACCCTGACTCTCGCTATCCTTAGACCCTTCCTCACCGGAAATCACAGCCGTGCGAACCCAAATTTTGGGTTCAAAGTCTAGGTCAGTTTCCAGTTTCTCCTCTAGCGCATCAATGGCATTACTGAGGATATTCATAAACACCTGATTAAGCTGACCTGGATAACATTTAATCTTAGGGAGTTGACAATAGTCTTTAATCACCTGAATTTGAGGACGGTGGGATTGTTCTTTGAGTCGGTGCTGTAATAGTAATAGGGTATTATCAATCCCGTCCTGAATATTTACCTGCTTACACTCCGCTTCATCCAAACGCGAAAAATTGCGTAAGGATTGGACAATCTTAATGATTCGATTCGCGCCCTCTTCCATAGAGGCTAGTAGTTTGGGGAAATCGTAGGCAATAAAATCAACATCGATAGTATCGAGTTCTTCCGCGATCGCGCTGACAGGTTCCGGGTAATGCTGTCGATAAAGCTGGACTAAGTGGAGCAGAGTTTGAGCATACTCCGTCGCTGGCTCGATATTCCCATAGATAAAACTGGTGGGGTTATTAATTTCGTGGGCAATTCCCGCCACCATTTGTCCCAACGACGACATTTTTTCGGCTTGAATCAGTTGAGTTTGGGTGCGTTTTAATTCGTTGAGAGTGAGTTGCAACTCCTGTGTTTTTTCCCGTTCTCGTTCCTCCGCTTGTTTGCGTTCCGTGATATCGGTAATTGAACCAACAGCGCGGACGGGATTACCTAACTCGTCCCAATGTGCCTGTCCCCGCACCAAAACCCATTTATAACTGCCATCTTGACAGCGCATCTGATACTCTAGGGAATAATCAGGTGTTTCCCGGTTGAGATGCCGCTCAAAGGTGTCCTGAACTAAGGAGACATGAGCCGGATGAATGTAACTCATCCATTTGTCAAACGTATTGATATTCTCATAGTCATATCCGAGTATTTCCAGACAACGGGGCGATAAGAAATGCTCATTGGTAATCAGGTTATAATCCCAAATCCCATCATTATTGCCTGAGAGTGCTAATTGCCAGCGTTCCTCACTCTTTCTCAGTTTGATTTCTGCCCGTTTGCGATCGGTAATATCTTGCCCAATGCCAATACGGGTGTTATCACTGAGGCGAATATTTGCCCACGAGGTTTCCAGAATTTGACTGTTTTTAGTCCGTAGGCTAAAATCTTGCCATTTTCCAGACGCCTTGATCATAAACTCCCAAACTTTCTGGCGATCTGTAGGATTGGGATAACATTCGCTTAACAAATCAATCTGATCCAGTTCAGTTTTAGACCAGCCTAAAACCCGTTCCACCTCTCGGTTAACTAATCGAATATGACCCGTAGCATCATAAAAACAAATCATCACCGGAATATGGTCAAAGATGGTTTGTAGAAGTTCCTTCTGGTAGCGGAGTTGATCTTCGGCTTGTTTGCGTTCGGTGATATCGCGGGTAGAACCCACCATTCGCACCGGATGTCCGGCGTCATCCCAGAGGGCTTGGGCGCGAGAGTGCAGCCACTTGTAGGTTCCATCCTGACAGCGCAAACGATACTCGATCGCGTAATGGGGTATTTTTTGGGCTAGGTAATCTTGTAGACTCTGATTCACCAAGGGAATATCATCGGTATGCAGATGGTTTTGCCATCCCTGAAAATCTAGTTCAAATTGATCGTCATCGTATTCCAGGATTTCGCGGTAGCGATCGGAAATTAAGGCTTTACCCGTGGTGATATTCCAATCCCAAATCCCATCCTGATTCCCCTGAAGCGCTAATTGCCAACGTTCTTCACTTTCCCGCAGGGCGGCTTCAGCTTGTTTGCGATCGCTAATATCAGTGGCTGTGCCTAAAATTTGCTCCGGCTTCCCCTCCTGGTTCCAGGTAAAGACTGTCTCCCGACTAGACAGCCAACGCCATTCCCCATTTTTGTGCTTAATCCGATATTCTAAATCAAACACTTGGTCAGCTTGGGCGGTTTCCAAGTGCTGAAAATGGTGGAGAATTCCCGGTAAATCATCGGGGTGCATCAGCGTCGCCAGAACATCATCCTCCATCTGGATCACGTCTTCCGGTGTATAGCCAAGCAGGTTCTGGATTTTGCGATTAAAGTAAAGAATTTGCTTATTGATGCGGTCATAAATATACAAGATACTGGGATTTGCCTGAGTAATCGCCCGCAGCAACCGTTGGTTTCCTTGCAGGGCTTCTTCAATCTGTTTTCGCTCGCTAATATCTTGCATTTGAGCAAGAGCATACAACGGGTTACCCTGACTATCTCGCACCATAGAAACGCTCAAGATAATCCAGATACTATGTCCCTGTTTATGAATATATCGCTTTTCTAAATGGTAGTAACGAATTTCACCGTTGAGAAGTTGACGGGTATAATCACGTTCCGCTTCTAGATCACTAGGATGGGTGATTTCTGGGCAATTCTTGGCTAATAATTCTGCTTCGGAATAGCCAACCATTTCACACAAGTAACGATTCGCTTTCAGGAAATAACCATCGAGGGCGACTAACGCCATCCCACTAGCCGCGTAATTAAACGCCTTACGGAAACAGTCTTCACTCTCTCGCAGTTCAGCTTCCATCAGTTTGCGATCGCTAATATCCCGCGCCACCCAGACAACCGAGTGTTCCGCGATCGGGGAAATACTGGCGCTAAACCAAACCTCTCGCCCCTGTAGCCACAGACAGTAATCTAGAGTCAGGGTTTGTTGAGTTGCGATCGCCTGTTGAATCGTTTCTACCCATACTGAATCCGTTTCTGTGGGATCTCCTAACAATCGCTGGATTATCTGATCTATAAATGTTCCATCCTCATACAGACAACTTGAAGACGTGGGAATAACTTCAATCTCTTGAATCTGGTGATCATGAGTATTAATAACCAGGACGATATCCGTCATTGCCTCAAATACAGCCCGGATCTTGGCTTCAGAGGATTGAAATTTCGCTTGCAGTAATTCACGCTTACTAATTTCCTGTCGCAGTTGCTGATTTAACTGGCGTAATTGATAGGTTTGCTGATCTAACAAATTTTCTAAGGTATCCACGGTTTGATAGATATCAATGGGATTAATCGTGTTCAGGATCTGCGTCTGAGTAATTAAACCCGCCAATTCTCCGGTTTCATCTGATACAACCAACCGTCGCACGCGATGCTGCTGCATGAGTTGATGGGCACTCCAAATCGAGTCAGTCGGTTGAATGAGTAATAAAGGCGTACTCATTACAGGGGTAACGGGGGTATTCGCCAAATCCAATCCCAAGTTACCAAACTGGACAATATCTCGTTCGGTGACAATACCCACTGGGCGAAGCAAGTTTTGAGTCTGTAGGGGCGGGTTTAGGGAATTTGGTGGCGCTATTGATGGTAACGTTTCATCAAAACCCGCCCTGACTGAATTTTGCGTTGAAACAGGGAACTCAGCCTCCTCAACAATCACCACACAACTGACTCGCTGTGCATTCATCACTTGTGCGAGTTCCAGAATAGAAGTTGTCCCCATGGCGTGAATCACACGGGTAGCCATCACCTCAGAGACTTTTTTGTGGTTAAGTAAATCAACGGGTTGGAGAACATGGCGAATCGTTTGCGGGGTGATTACACCGATTAAGTTTCCCGTCTCTCCCACCACCGGAAGATGACGAATTTTATATTGACGCAACCGATTAATCACGCTAACGATATCTTGGGCTTCAGTTTCTGTGATCTTCATCACTGAAGTCGTCATTACCGACGCCAGAGATAAGGTTCGCCAGTCAACACCGGAAGCAATTAGTTGCACGGTATCTCGTTCCGTAAAAATACCTACAACCGGACTATTCGGCTGATGATTTGCTAGTACAAGTAGACAACTGCTGTGAGTCTGAGTCATCCGCGCCAAAGCCTTCTCCACCGAGATATCAGGTGTCGCGGTGGGAGGATAGCGATTGATCGCTAAACCATTGTTATGATTCAGTTTAAAAGCAGTAGCAATGCTCATGGAGAAGCGCTCCTGAAACCAACGGTTTTTCTGTCTTCCTATTTAATTCAAGATTTCTAGACTTGTTTCAGGGTTTTATCTAATTTTTTCTTTCGATACTTCATACTGGCTGGCTGGGGCGATGATTTTTTTTCTGCGATCGCCATGAAATGACTTAGGATTAAACCTGTCAAGTCCAATGAGTAAACCTTAAGTATAGACGACTTTTGGGGATATCTGTATTTTTTGGTCAGAGAAATACTATGGAACGCTTAATTTCTGCCTTAGGGCTGCTGGTATTCATCGGCTTAGGTTACGTTTTATCTGTCAATCGGCGGGCGATTCGCTGGCAACCTGTATTATGGGGTATTGCCTTGCAGTTAATTCTGGCGGTGTTAATTCTCAGGACAGCACCAGGGTTGGTTTTCTTTGAGTTTTTAGGGCAGTTAGTGACTCAGTTCCTGAATTTCTCTGATGCTGGGGCAAAGTTTGTCTTGGGTGAAAATTTAGAGGAACGTTTCATTGCCTTCAAAGTCCTACCTACGATTATCTTTTTCTCGTCTTTCATCACGATTCTTTATCACTATAAAATTTTGCCGCAGGTGGTTAAGGCTGTGGCTTGGGTAATGTTCAAAACTTTGAAAACATCGGGCGCAGAAACTATGAGTGCAGCAGCGAATATCTTTGTCGGTTCAACGGAAGCCCCGTTATTAATCAAACCTTACGTATCTACGATGACGCTTTCGGAGTTACACGCCGTCATGACAGGGGGATTTGCTACTGTAGCTGGGGGTGTCTTGGCGGCTTATATTTCCTTTGGAATTCCCGCTGAACATCTCATCGCCGCTTCTGTGATGTCTGCACCAGCCGCTTTAGCCATTTCTAAACTCTTGTATCCGGAAACAGAATCCTCGAAAACCGCCGGTAAAATTACCCTGGAGGTAAAGCCGACAACAGTGAATGGGATTGATGCGGCGGCGACGGGGGCGCTGGATGGGTTAAAATTGGCAGCCAATGTAGCAGCAATGTTGATTGCATTCTTGGGACTGTTAGCCATGGTGAACGGCATTTTGGGGTGGTTGGGTGGATTAGTGGGACTACCACAACTCACGTTAGAATCAATTTTAGCGATTATTTTGGCTCCCGTGGCGTGGTTGATGGGCGTTCCTTGGTCAGACTGTGGTCAGGTGGCGGTTTTGTTAGGAAAAAAGACGATTTTGAGTGAATTTATTGCTTATCTGGATCTTAAAGCATTGATTGAACAATCTCAGCTATCGGAACGGTCAATTATTATTGCTACTTACGCTTTGTGTGGTTTTTCAAATATTGGTTCAATTGGAATTCAACTGGGTGGAATTGGTGGAATCGCACCGAATCGGCAACCTGATTTAGCAAGATTAGGGGTGAGAGCTTTAATTGGGGGAACACTCGCTTGTTTTATGACCGCTTGTATTGCTGGAATGTTACTCTAGAAACTAGAAACTACATGGCACGTCTTTCCTTAAAACCAGCCCTCCCCACCAATAATTGAACAAGCCAATGTCGGGGCGGGTTTAGAGAAAATTTGTAGGGGCGGGTTTAGGGACTAAATTCGGATATTCACCGATAACGGAACAACAAAACCCGCCCTCCTCACCGATAATGAAACAACAAAACCCGCCCTCCTCACCGATAATTGAACAAAACGATTTAACAGCTATGTCTAAACGCAAATCCTCTAACTCCTCCCAAAAGCGTGTAGCTTACCAAGAATTTGGTAGTAATTCGGCGGCTACGGAACGGGCGGTTCAAGAACTTCCGCCCAATCAGCAAAACTTGCGCGTTCAAGCCTCTCGTAAGGGGCGCAAGGGGAAAACTGTTACGGTGATTAGTGGTTTTCAATGTAAACCGGACACCTTAACCCAACTTCTCAAACAGCTTAAAACTAAATGTGGTAGTGGTGGTACGGTTAAAGATGATACCTTGGAAATTCAAGGGGATCATGCTCAAAAAATGCTGGAGATTTTGACGCAGTTGGGGTATAAAGCCAAAATTAGTGGTGGTTAGTGCCTTTTGAAAAATGTTGTAGTCAGTGTATCTAATTAGTTGGGGGCGCAAGCCTTGCGCCCCTACATTTGCTATACTATGGAAAACCTTTTATAACAAAACTACGATGATTGCTTCTCCTCAACATCCTTATCTTACACCTGACCAATACCTCATAATGGAGGAACAGAGTCCGATAAAACATGAATATATTGATGGGCAAATCTATGCTATGGCGGGAGCAAGTGACCCTCATGTTACGATTGCTGGAAACCTTTTTGCTCTACTCCGTAGTCATGTTCGAGGTTCGGGTTGTCGAGTCTATATTTCCGATATGAAAGCCCGCATAGAATCGTTAAATCGGTTCTATTATCCTGATGTTATGGTCACTTGTGACCCACGGGATCAAGAAACCTCGACTTATAAACGATTTCCGACTCTGATTGTCGAAGTTTTATCGGATTCGACTGAAGCGTTTGACCGAGGTGATAAATTTGCTGACTATCAGGAATTGGAAAGTCTCCGTGAATATGTATTAATTAATACTAAACGGCAACGAGTTGATTGCTTCCGCCGCAATGATGAAGGGCTATGGGTGTTGCAGTTTTATACTCCTATACAGCAAGAATTTAAACTCGAAAGTATTGGTTTTACAGGAACGTTTGCCGCGCTTTATGAAGATGTCGATTTTTAATTAAAATTTTCGTCCTGATCATCAGCCCGGAGTTCAAACTCCGGGCTAATAGCTGAAGTCCATTAAAATAGACTAGATGTCTTATCCCATTGTCTCAAGACGAATTTCGCTTTTAGCTTAAACCCAAGCAGGGTTAAGGCGACTGATTACGATAATCTTATGAATGACGATTTTTGCAAAAACAACATCAATATGATGTTGAAGCGCTCACAAACTAAAGTTATTTTTCCGGTAATTACTCTCGCATTGGTTAAAGAATATCTATCTAACCAAAACACTATTTTTTCAAACTCTGAGATTAAAGCTGCGTATCAGAGAACTGTTAACGATATGATTGATTATTTGCAACATGATTTACACATAGGGGGTAGATACTATGATGCCTATCCGTCTCGAAATTTACCTAAATACGGAGTATTAAGAGTGATTAATAGTGGTGAATATGAATTTATGTCACCCTATACAAATAATGCTAAATTACTGGATCAATGGATTCCGGAAATAATTCAGCAACATATTAGCAGTAAACTGGGCAAAATTCCTCGCTTAAGCAATCGGGAGGTTCGCTCTGAACTATCATTGTACAATCATCAATTTCTTAATTTCATAGAAGAGAATATTCGTCAAAATTCAACCAATTTTGAAATATTTAGCTTTGCTGTTATCAAAGTACATCTTGAGAAATTTTCCTGTAGACTTTATCGAGATACACGCACATCCGCTAATGATAACGGAGTTGATATTTCGACTAATTTTGGCGTGGTTTATCAAATTAAGAAGCTTAAGGTTTATAGTAAAGCTGTAGCAGATGATATCTATGCGGAACTTAAGGGAAACTTTGACCGGGAACGATTGAGTGATGGTAATGTGATTTTGATTATCGATGATATCTCGAAAGATATTAAAAGTTACTTGATTAATATGAAGGTTCAATCGATTACTATCAAGGAAATATTAAAGTTAGCGTCTCAATTTGAAGATATGGAAGACCGGGAAAAGATATTAAGGATTATTTATGAGGAATTTCACCGCGAATATTCTAGCAATCTTGGTTAAATGAGTTCCTGAAATTAATTAACTTTGCCTATAAACAGTAGAGACATTCTGCTGGAACGTCTTTAGCGTTTTTGATATAAATTAATTGAATGGGTTGGCAGGTGCAGAATTTTAAATGTAGATAGGTAGCTGGTAATGGGTGTTGCCACGTTTAGGGCGAAGACAGCGCAACTACGAACTTTTAAAAGCCTAAATCGGCTTTGGCGGCATCGGCGGCGGCAAAAACTTCTTCATCTGACTTTTCATCCCAAGAGGGTTCGCCAATTTCTGTGTAGAATGTTTGATCATAAGGACGAGTTCGCACAACAACGGGCATGGGTACGGCATGTCCTAATATTAATGCCTGTTGTTTGGAGTCTAATTTAGCTAACACCGATCGCAAACTTTGTCCCCCGGAAACTCCGGTAAAGATCGCCTCAATGTCTTTGTCATCATTCAGTAAACAGGTGATCCGGGTGCCAACCTGGGACATGACTTCATTATCAATCCCCGATGGACGCTGATCGACAATCAGTAATGTAACGAAATATTTCCGCATCTCCCGGGCGATAATGCCAAAGATGGTTTGACGTACTGTGGCTGAATCCAGGAAACGGTGCGCCTCTTCAATCGTAATCACCAATGGGTGCGGGCGATCGCATGGATTTTTGCTTTGCAGAAATTTCTCCGCCTTCCGCACATATTTACCATGAATGCGGCGTGTCATCACATTCGTGGCTAACATATAGGAGAGCATATTCGATTGAGAGCCAAATTCCACCACCACATGCTTCCCCGCATCTAAGGATTGCAGAATCTGGTCAATATAATTTTGGGGACAAGTACTTCGTATGTACTTTAACTCCTCCAGACGCAGTAACTTGCGCTGTAATGCCATAATTGAAGACTTATTTCCCCGCTTCTCATCGCAAAATGTCTGAATATCCTCATTCGTCATATTTAGGAGTTGAGTAATCCAGGTTTTGCCAAATTCGTTGCGGAGAATGATCGCATTTTCCAAACTCGTCTCAGACAGATTTAACTCGCCTCGCACCAGGGAGATATCTTCGACTTCAATTTGATCGAAACCAAGATACAATTCCTGGGCGTCTCTAATCCCTCGGCGTTGGGTGGATTCGGGGTCAAGGGTGTACACTTGGACTTGATTGGGAAAGAGTTGGCGTAATCCTTTGACTGTACTAAATTGTTTTCCTTCCGATACGGCTTCCCATCCATATTCGGAGTGCATATCGAAGATTAAATTAACCGCCGCTTGCT
Source organism: Coleofasciculus sp. F4-SAH-05 (assembly GCF_040222985.1). Classification (NCBI taxonomy): domain Bacteria; kingdom Bacillati; phylum Cyanobacteriota; class Cyanophyceae; order Coleofasciculales; family Coleofasciculaceae; genus Coleofasciculus; species Coleofasciculus sp. F4-SAH-05. Next base: position 5,476 of record NZ_JAVKBY010000190.1, on the reverse strand, counting down.
TGCGAATAATCCCGGATAATAATACGCGAGTCAGAAAGGATTTCCCGGTTCCCGATTTGCCAAATATACCATTACTGCGTTCGACAAACCGGTCTAGGTCTATGCATATTGGTACTTCCATGTCAAGGGGTTGACCCACCGAAAAATTCCGCCGATGGGGATCATCTTCCCAGCCAAACACCGCCCGGAAATCGCGTTCACTGGCGTCAAAGACTTGGGAGAAATGACTGGGAATTGTTTTCACCGGAAGTAATTCATCGTCACTGCTACTTTGAGGTTGAAATGACGCTAAAGGACTTTTACCATTCAGGTTCAGGTTGGCTGTCTCGCGTTTTCCCGAGGAAGGCGTCAACATCAGCATTGGGGTTAAATTGATCGTCCCAAACGTGCCACTTCCGGCGAGAACCTCACGTAAAAAGCTATCGTTGGGATGGGGGGGATTCGCCCAAATCCGCTGACTAGAGGTTCCTAGCGCCACATCCGTCAGCATACAGAAAAAGCGCGATCGCACCCCTTGAACCACCAGAAACTTACCCACGCGCATATCTTCCACGGAGACATCCGCATTTAATCGCACTTCCAATCCGCCGGAAAGAGAACCTTGAATGACTGAACCTAAGGGTTTATCTACATCCATCACTGCTAGGGTTTGAACGAAGCCAAGCCTATCTTATCGTTCTCTTCCTAGTTATTGGGCGTTTTCCTTGGATTCGAGGGATAAATTAGCCATTTTTTTAAAGAAAACGGATTAATCAATGGCGTAGCTGTAAACCCATTCCTTCCCGGCGATTGCGGAGATCGTAGTAGATAACGGCTTTAATTATTTGCAAAAATGGTATAACTAAAAGAATAATCACGGCAATAAGTAAAATTATTGTTAATGTAATTAAAATGCCTAGAGCAGCAAATAATCCCTCTAACGAGTTAGCGGCAAATAAGGCAGAGAACATGAACAATGCTGTGGGGTCATTCTTCAAAACGATGGAGTCGGCAGCAGAAATCGGGTGAGAATATCACAGAATGAGTATCCCCACCTTGGTAGTTTACCCAGGTGTGAAATAGCTGAAATCTACATAGAGGATGATGATCCCAAGATGGGTTTACAAGAACTCAAAATGCAAAACCAGTAGATTTTAAGCCAGACTCTGAACTTCAAAATGAATGCCACTGACTGGTATGATGGTGGGCAACGCCCACCCTACTACGGTATATCAAAGGGAGAATGTCAAACCACTTCTAACTCATCTTCCCGGAAGTGACCGCGAAACTTTTTATCAAATTTAACCTGAATCGGTAAGTTAGCGCTCACAGGTCGCCCTTGCCATTCTGTAACGATAGCAATGACTTCGCCTTCCATACCCTTGATCTCAAACGGCTCATTGCGGTGGGCAGGATTGTGGTAAACAATAACAGATATCTTAACTCGAACGCGATCGCCAACTTTCATCGAAAATTAGGGTTAGTAAGGGGGCGGATGGAAACCCCTGTCATTTATGCTTATGGAAGAAATTAGCCCTCTTAACATAAACAGCAGCCCGACAGGGCTTCCGAGAGAAGCTGTATTGGTATCCATCCTTCCCGTGTACACGACTGCAATATGTGAAGTACCCCAACTTACTTCGCTCTTATTTGGGGCTTCCAACTTAGCTAAACAAGGACGGTCTTATTCGTCTTTGGGATTTCCCGTCTCATTCGCCGATGCCACGTTGGGCACTTTCTAATTCCTAAGAGCAGAAAGTCCAGAACTCGATCTGGTGATGGTCTTACTCAGCGTCCACAGGCAGCCGCCCGTCTTCCACAGGCAGTTATTTTTTACTCGTACAACATAACTTGGCTTATCTTTTACCCCTGAGCGTAGTCGAAGGTAACCAGCGGTCATGTTCTTTCCCTAGCTGCGATGTTTGGAGCGACCAGCATCTTACTGCTACTTTGAAGTTAGCCTGATTGATATTAGCTTACAACAAGCAAGTTGTCAATAATAAACTGGCGATTCATCCCACGCTCAATCGAAGATTAGAGCGTGGGGAACCTATCGCCGGATAAGCTAAACCATTCTTACACAGCAAGGTTCTTTCCTAGAGATTAGTTTGGCAACTGATTAAAAACGGTGCTGATTTTCCCGCACCGTTTCCAGACCTGTAGCCACCTCAACCGCAGCCAATTCTTATGTTTACGCCGCCACAGATGCTTGAGGACGAGCAAAAATCATCCGTCCAGCAGATGTCTGTAAAGCAGAAGTGACCACAACTCGCATTTCAGCGCCGAGGTGGTTACGTCCTTCTTCCACAACCACCATCGTGCCATCGTCTAGATAACCTACGCCTTGAGAGGGTTCTTTTCCCTCCTTGAGGATTTTGAGTTCCAGGCTATCACCCGGCAGATAAATTGGACGTACAGCGTGAGCCAGATCATTGACATTGAGTACCGGGACTTTTTGCAAATTAGCCACTTTACTCAGATTGTAGTCATTCGTCAAAAGCGTGCCATTAATTTCCTGAGTCAACCGAACCAATTTGGCATCCACCGTCTGAATATCCTCATAATCAGCCGGGTGAATAATCAGGCGTTCCGGATAAGCGGTTTGCATGGCTTTGAGAATATCCAACCCACGCCGTCCCCGAATCCGCTTTTGATCATTCGCTGCATCAGCTAACTGCTGTAACTCTTGCAATACAAACTGGGGGATGAGGAGTTGACCCTCGACAAACCCTGTATTCAACAGTTCCTCAATGCGACCATCGATAATACAACTCGTGTCCAGTACCTTACTCGCCGCTGGTTTAAGCGTCCCTTCTGCCACCAACATCGTGTCCAAGCTGTTTGGATTAATCAGTCGCAAAAAAGTCCGACCATGGGTATCTGCCAGACTGATTCCCAGAAAGGCAAACATCACACTGCCCAAAATTGCCGCCAGGGGCTTGATAAAGGCAAACTCCGAGGGAAAAGGTAGAAAGAAAATCGGAGCTAACATTAAATTCGCTAACAGCAGCCCCAACACCAAACCGACTGCCCGGGTTAAAATTACCTCAATTGGCAGTTGGCGTACCTGCTTTTCCAAACGACGGTAGGTCACCTGCACCGTTAACCCAACCGCAAAACCGATAATGGCGGTAAAACTGGCTAAAATCCAGCGCAGCGCCTCCAGATTGGTAATCTGTTCTTGCACGGAAGGCGGAAGCAGTTCAACAATGTCGAACCCTACACCTGCTCCTCCTAGGATGAATAAAAGAATAATGACAAAATCAAGCATGGTTCCAATCCAAGTGGTTTATCTGGCAAATCTTTCGATTCTATTCAAGATTTATAATGATAGAGGTTAATCACGTTTATTATATCTTTCCCTCCATTTTGTTTTCCTATACCTATCGGCTTAGCTCAAAACGTAATCTTGTTGAGTTTATTTCCATTAATCTACTACTTGTTAATCAAATGTTAAGAATTATTCCCTAATTTTCCGCCTATTATGTTAAATTTTTCAAACAAATCTGAGAAAATCATCGAGATGGGAATTGCCCATTCCGCCTACATCCATATCCCCTTCTGCCGACGCCGCTGCTACTACTGTGACTTTCCTGTATCTGTAGTCGGCGATAAAGCCAGGGGTAGCACGTCCGGCACGATTGAGGAATATGTTGAGGTCTTAGCTCAAGAAATTCAAACAACACCAGCCTCGACTTGTTCTCTCTCAACCATTTTCTTTGGTGGTGGCACCCCCTCTCTGTTATCCACTCAACAGTTAAACCGCATTCTGGATACCTTAGCACAGCAGTTTGGCATAGCTACCGATGCTGAGATTTCCATGGAAATAGACCCAGGCACATTCGACCTGTCGCAGATCAAAGGATACCAGGATGCGGGCGTGAATCGAGTGAGCCTGGGAGTTCAAGCCTTTCAGGATGAACTGTTGGGCATTTGTGGGCGATCGCACCAGCTTAATCATATCTTCACCGCTGTCGAGTTGCTCCGCCAAGTAGAGGTTCCCGACTGGAGTTTAGATTTGATTTCTGGATTGCCAACTCAAACCTTAGAACAGTGGCAGGAATCCTTGAGATCCGCCATTCAGCTTACCCCTACCCATATCTCCTGCTATGACCTGACTATAGAACCCGTTACCGCCTTTGGACGACAGTACAGCCCCGGAATTTCTCCCTTACCGACTGACGAGACAACCGCTCAAATGTACCGCCTTGCCCAGACGCTCCTCACTGATGCCGGGTATGAACATTATGAGATATCCAACTATGCTTTACCCACTCACCAATGCCGACATAATCGGGTGTATTGGGAAAACCATCCTTTTTATGGGTTTGGTATGGGGGCTGCTAGTTATGTCCAGGGGCGGCGGTTTACTCGCCCCCGCACTCGGCGAGAGTATTATACTTGGGTACAACAGTTCATTGAAGCGAATGGGATCTGGGAAAGTCCAGAACTCTCGGACGTGGATATTTTGTTAGAAACTCTGATGCTAGGACTACGCTTGGCAGAAGGTGTGAGTCTATCTACACTGGTGCGGCAGTTTGGCGAGAAGACTCTCGAACAGATTGGGACAACGTTGCAGCCCTACTACCAGCAAGGTTGGGTAGAAGTTGTAGAACGAGATGGAAAAGTCTGGGATTGGCACAATGCCCAGAAACTACCGATGACTGGGCGGCTGAGATTAAGTGATCCAGACGGGTTTTTGTTTTCTAATCAGATTCTGGCTGATTTGTTTAGTCGCTGTATGTGACCCAAATGCTCAACGTTAAACGCCCGACTGTCAATCCTCCCCAATAGAGAGAAAGGACACATTATTTATGTAGAGACGCGCCATGGCGCGTCTCTACAATGGTGCCGAACGTCCTAATCGATGTGTCTATTGCTATAAGCGCCACTCCAGGTACCGATCGCACTCTCTAATCCTTACCCGAAAGCGCCACAATTACAGGCTTGTGGCTTGGGGACACCGATAAGCGATCGCAAAGTTTTCCATTTAAAGTTTCACCACGGGGGGCGGCGCAAAAGGTTTACAATTCTCAGGTGAGGCGATCGCGACCCGTTGATCCAGCGTTACTCGAACAGGTGGGACCCCGCCTTTATCGCCTCAGAGCCTTCCCAGTTCCGCCCAAATTATCATTTCGGGAACAAAGAAATTCAACGGAACGACCCACGCAAATGCATCTGTGGTTAACTTATAACGTGATGCGACAAGCACAGGGATGGGCGCTGCCTCGATTAGCAGAGAAACGGAATATCTTCTGGACAAAGGACACCCAACGCTTGGGAAATGGAGGCGCGATCGCAACGTCTGAAGATGAGTGGCTTATGATGGTATTTTACTGGTAACGGATGAGGGGGTCACGACACCTTGATATGAACGCCAGTATCAGGCTCTGTCGAGTTCAGTTAAGCAATCAGTGAACAGGTTTATAGCTGTAGTGCTGAAGAGAGTAAAAAGCCCGTTTAACATTGTCGAGGCAAACTTTACTTAGTAATAAGG